>JAFWBZ010000140.1 GCA_017537105.1 Clostridia bacterium
ACATCTGGGGCTAGGGCATGATCAAGATCATCCCCATCCTGCTGGGCGTCGTGGGCAGCTACGTCGTGGCCGCCATCTTCGGCAAGGTGGACTTCTCCGGCGTGGCCTCCGCCAAGTGGATCGGCTTCCCGGTGCAGTTTGACAACACCGTGTTTTCCCTGTTCAAGGGCTGCGACGGCGGCAAGCTGGTGAGCGCCATCGTCATCATGGTGCCCATCGCCATCGCCACCATGATCGAGCACATCGGCGACGTGTGCGCCATCTCCTCCACCGTGGGCCAGAACTTCGTGGCCGAGCCCGGCCTGCACCGCACCCTGCTGGGCGACGGCATGGCCACCGCGCTGGCCGCGCTGTTCGGCGCGCCGGCCAACACCACCTACGGCGAGAACACCGGCGTGCTGGCGCTGACCAAGGTCTACGATCCCGCCGTCATCCGCATCGCCGCCGTGCTGGCGATCCTGTTCTCCTTCTGCCCGAAGTTCGCGGCGCTGGTCTCCGCCATGCCCGCGGCCACCATCGGCGGCGTCAGCCTGATACTCTACGGCATGATCTCCGCCGTCGGCGTGCGCAACGTGGTCGAGAACCAGGTCGACTTCACCAAGAGCCGCAACATCATCATCGCCGCACTGATCATGGGCCTCAGCCTGGGCATCAACTTCTCCAAAGCCGGCGCCATCGTGCTCGGCCCCGTCAGCCTGTCCGGCCTGGCCGTGGGCGCGCTGGTGGGCATCCTGCTGAACGCGGTGCTGCCCGGCAACGACTACGAGTTCGGCAAGGACCTGCAGGGCGATACCGCGGTGAACTTCCAGCAGGGCATCGACCGTCCGACCTCCAAGAAGAAGTAACAGCGCGGAACCTATCGCAAAAGCAGAGTACACACGCAGAAACCCTGAAAGCCCGTTCCGGTTTGCGGAGCGGGCTTTCAATGCAGTTGCACACATGCCCGGGCGCAGGAATGCGGCCGGGCATTGCCGTGTGTGGAGGAGGATCGGCACATTCGCATATGTTTTCTCTGGGTTTTCTTAAATATCATGTTAAACCGCTGATATTAAATTGACAGCTGACAAAAATGCAATTATAATAATTCCAATCGTTCATTTTTCGGCGTGTCCCTGCGCTTGCAGGCAGGATTATGCATCCTTGGCCTGTACGGGAATGCATTCGACACGCCGAAGGATCTTTGGGAGGGATACCGATGAAAAAACTGTTCGTCCTGTTGCTGACGCTGGTCCTGCTTCTGGGTGTGGCGGCCCTGGCGGAGGCGCCGGCGGCCGACGCGGCGGCGGAGGTCGTCGAAACCGTCGAAACGGCCGCGGAGGAAACCGCTGAAACCGTCGAAATGGCGGAGGGCGCGGCGGAAGAGACCGCCGAGGAAGCGGCCGGCGGCTTCCTGGACGGCGTGGCCACCGCGAACAATGCCGTCAACGGCGTGGTCTGGGGCGTTCCGGCGTTGATTTTGCTGGCCTTTGTGGGCATCCTGATGACCTGCCTGACCGGCGTGTTCCAGGTCAGCCACATCGGCCACTGGTTTCAAAAGACCATCGGCGCGGTGTTCCATGACAAGCACATCACCGGCCACACGGCCGACAAGTCCATCTCCCAGTTCCAGTCGCTGTGCACGGCGCTGGCCGCCACGGTGGGCACCGGCAACATCGTGGGCGTCTCCGGCGCGATCATGGTCGGCGGCCCAGGCGCGGTGTTCTGGATGTGGATCATCGCCTTCTTCGGCATGATGACCAACTTCTCGGAAAACGTGCTCGGCATCTTCTATCGCCGCAGGAACTCCAAGGGCGAATGGGCCGGCGGCGCGATGTATTACCTGCGCGACGGCCTGGGCGGCTATAAAGGGATGAAGCAGGTGGGCAAGGTGCTGGCGTGGCTGTTCAGCCTGTTCTGCCTGATCGCCTCCTTCGGCATCGGCAACATGACGCAGGTCAACTCCATCTCCGGTAACATGCAGACTGTGTTCCGCGTGCCCACCTGGGTTACCGGCGCGGTCATCATGGTCCTGGTGGGCCTGGTGGTGGTCGGCGGCCTGAAGCGCATCGCCTCCGTCACCGAGAAGATCGTGCCCTTCATGGTCATCCTCTACATTCTGGGCACGCTCATCATCTTCCTGACGAACATCGGCAAGATCGGTGCGGTCTTCGGCGCGATCTTCAAGGGCGCCTTTGCCGCGAAGGCCGCGGGCGGCGGCATCATCGGCTACGGCATGAAGCTCGCCATCGAGCAGGGCATGAAGCGCGGCGTGTTCTCCAACGAGGCCGGCCTCGGCTCTTCGGTCATGGTGCATTCCTCTTCCAACGTAAAGGAGCCCGTGCAGCAGGGCATGTGGGGCATCTTCGAGGTGTTCGCGGATACCATCGTCGTCTGCACGCTGACGGCCTTCACCGTGCTGTCCTCCGGGCTGGTGGACCTGTCCACCGGCGCGACCCTGGCCGAGTACAACGGCATCGCACTGACCAAGGCCAACCTGGTCTCCACGGCCTTCCACATCCGCTTCGGCTTCGCGGGCTCGGCGTTTGTGGCCATCTCGGTCATGCTGTTCGCCTTCTCCACGGTGCTCGGCTGGAGCCACTACGGCACCACCGCCGCAGAGTATCTGCTGGGCGAGAAGCGCACCATTCCCTATCGCATCGTCTTCGTGCTGCTGGTGTTTGGCGGCGCGGTGATGGGCGACAACCTGGCCTGGGATTTGGCCGATACCTTCAACGGCATGATGATGATTCCCAACCTGATCGGCGTCATTGCCCTGTCCGGCGTCGTGATGAAGATCACGAAGAACTACATCGACCGCACCTTCCACGGCAGGAAGGTTGCGCCGATGCTCTCCGCCTTCCCCGACATCCAGCGGGAACAGGAGGCGCGGGAGAAGTAATCCGTCGCCGGATAATCCCCACGAAAAATGCGGTTCCGAATGACCTTTATTAGTCAATCGGAACCGCTTTTTTATCGCGCCTGCGCGGAATGCCTCGCTACCGGGCGTCCCGCGTCAGTTCGTACATCATGATCCCCGCGGCGACGGCGGCGTTGAGGGATTCCGCACCGCCGCGCATGGGCAGCTTCAGCAGCAGGTCCGCAGCGCCGCGCACGTCGTCGGAGATGCCCTGGGCCTCGTTGCCGATGACGAGTGCAAACCGCCCGCCGGGGTCCGGATGCGCGTAGAAGTCCTGCCCGTGCAGGTCGGAAGCGATCACCCGCCAGCCCCGGACCTTCAGCGCAAGGAGGGCTTCTCCCAGTTCCTCTGCCAGCAGGAAGGGCACCCGGAAGCCGGAGCCCATGGCCGCGCGCTGCACCTTGGGCGACAGCGGATCGGCGCAGCCACCGCCAAACAGTATGCCCCCGATGCCGGCGGCGTCCGCCGTGCGCCAGATGGTGCCCACATTGCCGGGATCTTGCACGCCGTCCAGCGCTACGATGCGCTCCGGCGCGGAGTCCAGCGGCAACGGCTCGGGCAGATCGAACGTGGCGCAGACGCCCTGGGGCGACTTCGTGTCGCACACCGTCTCCAGCAGGCTTCGGGGTGCCAGGCAGGCCCGCGCGCCGCGCGCCTCCAGCTCCGCGGCGAAGGCCTCCCGGCCATCCTCGGCGAGGGCATCCCGCACCGCCAGGCCGCAGCCCAGCGCCTCGCGGATCATGACCTCGCCCTCCACCAGGAAGCGCCCCTGGGCCTCCCGGCCCTTGCGCTGGTTCAGCGTGCGCATGTCGCGAACCATCGGATTCTTCGCGCTGGTGATCCTCTCCATGGCAACCTCCAAGCTGTATTCCTCATTTTCCACCCTTCTTGGGAAGGGCCACGGTGTAGCACAGCAGATAGACGCTCTTCGCGCCGCCGGCCTTCAGCGCCTTTGCACAGGTCCGGGCGGTGGTGCCCGTGGTGCATACGTCGTCCACCAGCAGCACCCGCCTGCCGGCGACGGATTCCCGAAGCGCGAAGGCGTCCTTCAGGTTCCTGCGGCGGGCGTGTTCGTCGAGGCGCGCCTGCTGCACGGTGTTGCGCACGCGCTCGAGGGCGTTCACGCAGGGCAGCCCCAGCCGCTCCGCCACATCCCGGGCCAGCCGCTCCGCGTGGTTGTAGCCGCGCTGGCGGAGCCGCTTCGCGTGCATGGGCACGGGCACCACGCAGTCCGCGCCTGTGGGCTCGAGGAAGCGGTACGCTCGCGCCATGTCCCCGCCCATGAAGGCTGCCAGCCGGTGGATGCCGGAATACTTCATGTGCTGCACGATGCCTGCCGCCGCGCCGCGATAGGCGTAGGCATAGGCCGCGCCCTCGATGCCCTTCGGCGTGGGATATGCGCCCACCCAGCTCTTCGCCAGCTCCTGTCGGCATTCCGGGCAGATCCAGTCCTCCTCGAAGCCGATCTGCGTGCCGCAGCCCATGCAGACCGCGCGCCGGGGATAGACGAGATCGCGCAGCGCTGCGGCCAGCCGTCGGAACCGCGCCGTCATCGCATGTTCTCCAGCCGCCAGTCCAGCGCGGACCAGCGGCGCAGGATGTGGTTGTTGTCCACCATCTGCCGCACACAGCTCTCGCGGCCCACGATCACCACCAACCGCTTGGCGCGGGTGACCGCGGTGTACAGCAGGTTCCGGGTCAGCAGCATCGGCGGGCCGGAGATCAGCGGCAGCACCACGGCGTCGAATTCGCTGCCCTGGCTCTTGTGCACGCTCATGCAATAGGCGAGCTCCAGGTCGTCCAGCAGCGTCTCGTCGTAGTCCGCCACGCGGCCGTCGTCGAACTCCACCGTCAGCGCCCGTTCCCGGCGGTCCACGGCGATGATATAGCCGATGTCCCCGTTGAACACGCCCTGGCCGTCCTCGCCGTCGCGCCGCCACTCGAGATCGTAGTTGTTGCGCACCTGCATCACCTTGTCGCCCCGGCGAAACACGGCCTGCCCGTGGGGCAGCTCCGGTACGTCCGGCTTCGGCGGGTTCAGCGCCTCCTGCAGCAGCGCGTTCAGGCTGTACACGCCGATTTCGCCCCGCTTCATGGGCGCCATCACCTGGATGTCCCGCAGCACGTCCAGTCCCAGATAGTTCGGCAGCCGCGTCCGGACCAGCGCCACCACGGACTCTGCGGCCTGTGCGGGGGTCTCCTTCCGCTCCAGGAAGAAGTCCGTCTCCCGCGAGCGGATCACCGGGTACTCGCCCCGGTTGATGCGGTGGGCGTTGACCACGATCTGGCTCTGGCCCGCCTGGCGGAAGATCTCCGTCAGACGCACCACCCGCACGGCTTCGGCGGCGATCAGATCCCGCAGCACGTTGCCCGCGCCCACGCTGGGCAGCTGGTCCGCGTCTCCCACCAGGATGAGTCGCGTGCCGGGCCGAAGCGCCTCCAGCAGCGAGTGCATGAGAAAGATGTCCACCATGGACATCTCGTCCACGATCACGATGTCCGCGTCCAGCGGATTGTCCGCGTCCCGCTGAAAGCCCTGCCCCTCGCCGGTATACTCCAGCAGGCGGTGGATCGTCCGCGCCGGGCAGCCGGTGGCCTCGCTCATGCGCTTGGCTGCGCGGCCCGTGGGTGCGCACAGCTCCACCTCACCCATCCGCCGCAGAAGGCGGATGATCAGGTTGATGGAGGTGGTCTTTCCGGTGCCAGGACCGCCGGTGATGATGCAGATGCCCTCCCGGGCCGCCGCCAGCGCCGCCTCGCGCTGCTGGTCGCACAGTTCGACGCCCTCGGACCGCTCGTATTCCGCGATCATCTCCGCAAGATCGCCCTCGGGAATGCGCGACGGGCGGATGCTCTTCAGCTGCCGCAGCAGCAGCCGGGAGGTCTCGGTCTCCGCCCGGTGGTAGCGGGGCAGGTACACGGCGTCGTCCTCCCGCACCCGCTCCGCGATCAGCTGGTTCTCGAGAATCAGCGCGCGCAGCTCCCGGTCCACCAGCGCCCGATCCGCGCCCAGCAGCTCCACCGCCTGGGCGGCCAGCCGCTCCATGGGCAGATACATGTGGCCCATGGCGTTCGCCGCCTCCGACAGCGCAAACTTGATGCCGCTGCGGATGCGGAATTCGGACTCCCGCCCGAAGCCCATGCGCATGGCGATGTCGTCCGCCGTGCGGAAGCCGACGCCCTGAATCTCATCCACCAGCCGATAGGGGTTGTCGCGCAGCACGCGTTCGGTGCTGTCGCCGAAGGCCCGGTAGACCTTCATGGACAGCGCGGGGGACAGGCCGTACTCCTGGAGAAAGATCAGCGTGTTGCGCATGCCGTTCTGGACCGCGAAGGACTCCGCGATCATGGCCGCCCGCTTGGGTCCGATGCCCGGCACCTCCGTCAGCCGTTCCGGCTCGGATTCCAGCACGTCCAGCGCCCGTGCGCCGAAGTAGGCCACGATTTGCTTCGCCGTGGCCGGGCCGACGCCCTTCACCAGGCCCGAGCCGAGGAACTTCTCCACGCCGCTCTTCGTCTCCGGGCGGGTAGTCTCGTAGCCAGAGACCTTGATCTGCTGTCCGTAGTCCCGGTGCTCGGTCAGCTCGCCGTCGAATATGGCGTGCTCGCCCGCGGACAAAAACGGCATCACGCCCACGGCGGAGATGCTGCCGCGGCTGCCGTCCAGGCGGACGGACGCCACCGTCCATCCGTTGACATCGTTGCGAAACACGATGCTGTCCACCGTTCCTTCAAACTTCGACATGGCGAATTCCTCTATATCCGGGCGCTGCGCCCAAAGCGACGCAGACTTTCCGACCCACCCATCGGGGCCGGAAAGTCTGGCGTTTTCGTCTATCGGCTCCATGCCCGCGCGGGCACGTTCTTTTCGTAGATCAGGCACAGCCCCTTCAGCGTCAACAGGCCGTCCATCACGTCGATCACGTGGCTCTCGCCCGCCACCAGCACGGCCAGGCCGCCGGTGGCGATGACCTTCACGCCGGGCACGCCCATCTCCCGCTTCATGCGCTCCACCAGGTAGTTGATCTGGCCGATGTAGCCGTATACGATGCCCGCCTGCATGTTGGCGATGGTGTTGCGGCCGATGACGCCCTCGGGCTTCACCAGCTCGAACCGCGGCAGTTTCGCGGTGTTCTCGGTCAGCGCGTCCGCAGCCAGCTTCAGGCCGGGGCAGATCGCGCCGCCCAGGAATTCGCCCCGCGCGGAGATCGCGCCGAAGGACGTGGCGGTGCCGAAGTCGATGGTGATGCAGGGCCCGCCGTAGAGCTCGTAGGCGGCCACGGCGTTGGCGATGCGGTC
>JAFWBZ010000141.1 GCA_017537105.1 Clostridia bacterium
GACCTCGCCATGGTGCGCAACTCCGTCTACGGCAGCACGGTCAACGAGGAGCCGTACCAGGCCTTTTCCGCGCTATCGAGGTTGGTGCAGCAGCTGGTGGCCAAGGGGCCCTGCATCTTTCTCGGGCGCTGCACGGCGCAGATCCTGAAGACGGAGGCCCGCGTGCCCTTCGTCCACGCGTTCGTCTATGCCAGTCGGATGGAGGACCGCATCGAGCGCGCCAGGAAGGTGGACGGCGTGGAGAACAGCCGAATCGAGGCCTATATCCGGCGCAAGGACAACCAGCGCAAGAACTACAACAAGTTCTTCTCGGACAAGGTCTGGGGGGATCCCAAGAACTACGACCTGATGCTCAACACCTCCGCGCTGGGCTACGAGGCCGCGGCGGAGGCCATCCTCGCCGTCATGCGCGCGAAGCCGTGACGGGCGGCTTTTCCGAGGTCCGTTTTCCGGCTTGACGTTCCCGATGGGGTATATTATAATGGAATCAGGCAAAAGCCAAAAACAGTACAAAAACAGGGGGAGAACGAAATGAAAGAATTGTCCCGTCGCAGCTTTCTCAAGGGCGCGCTGGCCGGCTCGGCCGCGCTGGCCGTCGGCGCGGTGACCGGCATCCCGGCGCTGGCCGAGGGCAGCATCTACACGCCCGGCACCTACAGTGCAAAGGCGCAGGGCATCAACACCGTCATCGTGACCATGACCTTTTCCGAGACGGCGATTACCGACGTGGTTCTGGACGTCTCCGGCGAGACGGCCGGCATCGGCCAGGTCGCGGCGGAGGAACTGAAGGCCGCGTTGATGGCCGCGCAGGGCGCGGAGATCGACAGCGTCTCCGGCGCCACCGTCACCTCCAATGCCGTCATGGAAGCGGCGAACAAGTGCATCCAGCAGGCCAAGGGCGAGATCCCGGTGGAGGTCCTCGAGACCGCCGCGGAGGAGGAGACCGCCGCCAACTGGCTGGGTGAGGCCCCCGAAATCGACGAGGCGGACATCGCCGAGACCTGGGACACCGATTTCCTGATCGTCGGCGCGGGCAACGGCGGCCTGGCGGCCGGCGCGTACGCGGCGAAGCAGGGCTACAACTTCCGCGTGATCGAAAAGGGCACCACCTGGGCGCGCGTGCGCGGCTGGTACGGCGCCATCAACACGGACCAGATCGTCGCCGAGGGCGGCTTCTGTGATCGCGGTGCGCTGCTCCGGGAGCTGAAGAAGTATTCCTCCGGCAAGTGCGATCTGAGCCTGTTCAACACCTGGTACGATGAATCCGCCGCCATGCACGAGTTTGTCAAGGGCTGCATGAACGAGTACTTCCCCGAGGCCGTGTGCGACGTCACTGTGGGCGACGAGGCGCACTGGCCCGAGGAGGATCCCACCGGCCTGTTCTTCCCGGTGTGCGAGCACTTCTGGAACATGCCTGGCGGGCGTCCCGACCGCAACGAGCTGTTCACCAACGTCATGCGCGACAAGGCGGGCGTCGAGGTGGACTACAACACCCCCATGGTGAAGCTGGAGAAGGACGAGTCCGGCAAGGTGACCGGCGTCATCGCCCAGAACACGGAATCCGGCAAGTACATCCGCATCAACGCGGCCAAGGGCGTGCTGCTGGCCTGCGGCGGCTATCCCTTCAACTCCGACATGATGGAGCAGCTGGATCCCATGGGCACCGCGGTGACCACCTACAACAACGCCTGGCCGCTGGATACCGGCGACGGCATCAAGGCCGCCTGCTGGATCGGCGCCGACATGCAGAAGGAAGCTGCCCCGATGCTGTTTGACCGCGGCATCGTGGCCCCGGGCGTGGATGCCGGCTATGCCGTCACCGCCGCGGGCGACAAGTACTTCCCCGCCACCGAGGGACAGTTCAACATCGCCACCCAGCCCTTCCTGAAGGTCAACCGCAAGGGCGAGCGCTTCACCTGCGAGTCCGGCACCTATGACCAGATGAGCTACGCGGCCTACGGCCAGCCCGGCCATGTGTACGCCGTCATCTTCGACGCCAACATGCCCGACGACGTGCAGCGCTTCCACACCCTGGGCTGCTCTGCGCAGACCCGCGCCAATCCCCAGGGCCAGCTGGACCGCTTCGCGGAGCAGGTGGAGAAGGGCAACGCCTTCATCGCCGACACCCTGGAGGAGTTGGCGGACAAGCTGGGCTTTGAGGGCGAGGCCAAGGAGACCTTCCTGAAGACCGTGGAGCACTACAACGAGCTCTACGACGCCCAGGAGGACACCGACTTCGGCAAGCCCGCCTATCGCCTGAGCGCGCTGCGCACCGCGCCGTACTACGGCTTCTGGCTGGGCGCTTGCCTGCTGACCACTGAGCAGGGCATTCTGTGCGACAACAAGGCTCGCGTCAAGTCCACCGACGGCGGCATCATCGAGGGCCTGTACGTCTGCGGCGACAACGCCGGCGGCTTCTTCTACAACAACTATCCCTGCGTGATGCCCGGCATCGCCATGGGCCGCAACATGACCTTCGCCATCAAGGCCGTCAAGATGGCCTTCGGCGAGGACCAGTAACGACAGATATGCGTGGGGCGGGCGACGACCGCGGCGAACCGCCGCCGGGCGGCCCGTTCCGGGGAAGCACTGTGCCAGAGTGCTTCCCCTTTCTCTTGGGAATCCGGTGCCGCGCACAGACCGGGATTGCCTCCGCACAGGGGCTGCGGCGGACGCGGGGGACTTGCCGGAACGACGGCTCAATGCAAAGCGAGGAGGACGGAAAAATGATTCGGGAGCTCTATACGCATACGCGCAACTACGGCTGCCGCCTGCGCAGGTTTACCTGGAACGGCGTGGACATGCTCACGCTGGAAAACGCGAAGATCAAGGTCGCGGTGGCGCTGGGCAAGGGCGCAGACATCGTCGAGCTGGTCTACAAGCCCTTGGACATCGACTGCATGTGGCACTCCTTCAACCCGCTGGGCGGCGCGGACCACCTGCCCACGGTCGCGGCCAGCGGCGGCAGCTTCCTGGACGCCTATGCCGGCGGGTGGCAGGATCTCTGTCCCACCTTCGGCTCGCCCGCGCACTACTGCGGCGGGCAGATCGGCATCCACGGCGAGGCCTGCATCTATCCCTGGGACTGCGAGACCCTGCGGGACGAGGTGGACTGCGTGGAGGTGCTGCTGCGCCTGCGGCTCCAGCGCTCTCCCTTCTACCTGGAGAAGCGGCTGCGGGTTTCCGGCGACGAGGCCGCTCTGGACCTGCGCGAGACCATCGTCAATGAGGGCGGCGTGGCCCAGGATTTCATGTGGGGCCAGCATCCCGCCTTCGGCGTGCCCTTCCTGGACGAGAGCGTGCGCCTGCGCCTGGCGGGGGAGCCGGACGTGGTGGTGCCCCAGGACGTGATCATCCACCACACGCCGTTTGCGAAGGAGGTCTCCGGCAAGTGGCCGCTGCTGCCCGGAAGGGACGGGCGCATGATCGACCTCAGCCGGGCGTATGGACCGGAGGAGAAGCTGTACATGGAGTACTGCATCTCCAACCTGCCAGAGGGGAAGTACGAGCTGGTCAATGAAAACCTCGGGCTCGGCGTTCGCATGACCTGGGACAAGGAGGTCTGCCCGTATCTGTGGGTGTGGGGACTCTACCACGGCATCGACACCTATCCCTGGTACGGCCGCAGCTATGTGATGGCCGTGGAGCCCTGGTCGACCTTCCCGTCGGACTACGACGCCGTGAACGGAAGGGGACTGCTCCATCTGGAATCCGGCGCGCGCCTGGAGACGGAGCTGCGGTGCGAGCTGTTCCGGGAACGCGAAGACTGAGGCAAGGGCCGATGGACGGGCCGGGGCGGAATGCGCATTCTGCTCCGGCCTTTCCGCCGCAATCCAACGGAACAAGGGGTTCATCATTCATTCAAATAATTGACAGAAATGATCAAACACAGTATTGACATATTCATCGGATTGTGATATTGTTTTGTAGGAGTTAAGTTTTTTACTTTACAGAGGGGGCGCGGCGATGAACAAGTACCTGATCGGCATCGATGTCGGCACGACCGGCACGAAGAGCATGCTGCTGTCGGAGACGGGCCGCATCGTCGCCCATGCCTACGCGGAATACCCCAGCCAGGCGCCGGGTACCGGAAGGGTGGAGCAGAACGCCGAGGACTGGTGGCGCGCGGTGGTGAAGACCGTGCGGGCCGTGACCGCGGACCCCCAGTTTGCCAGGAACGTAGCGGCGATATCCCTCTCCCTGCAGGGCGGCACGCTGGTGCCGGTGGA
>JAFWBZ010000142.1 GCA_017537105.1 Clostridia bacterium
AGCTCAAGTCCCGCACCCGGGGCTACGCCTCCTTCGACTATGAATTGAAGGGTTACGTGCGCAGTGACCTGGTGAAGCTGGATATGCTCTTGAACGGCGAGCAGTGCGACGCGCTGTCCATCATCGTGCACCGCGACCGCGCCTATCCCCGTGGGCGCTCCATCGCCGAGAAACTGAAGGAGGCTATCCCGCGCCAGCTGTTCGAAATCCCGATCCAGGCCGCCATCGGCGGCAAGGTCATCGCCCGGGAGACCGTGAAGGCTCTGCGCAAGGACGTGCTGGCCAAGTGCTACGGCGGTGACATCTCCCGCAAGAAGAAGCTGCTGGAGAAGCAGAAGGAGGGCAAGAAGCGCATGCGCCAGGTGGGCAGCGTGGCCGTGCCCTCCGAGGCCTTTATGGCTGTGCTGAAGATGGATTGAGGGGCGCAGGCATGGATCCGCTTGCCATCTACATCCACGTGCCCTTTTGCGCCCGAAAATGCGCCTACTGCGATTTCGCCTCCTTTTCCGGCAGAGAGGCGGATTGGCGCCGGTATTTTGAGGCGCTGTGGGCGGAGCTGGAGAGCTGGAGCCCCCGGCTGTCCGGATACGAAGTCGCTTCGGTGTTCTTTGGAGGGGGCACGCCCACGCTGGTGCCGGGAGAATATATCGTCGAAACCCTTTCCCGGGCGCGGGCGATCGCGCCTTTCACTGCGGATGCGGAGATCACCCTGGAGGGCAATCCCGGAACACTGACACCGGAGAAGCTGGCCGCGTACCGCTCGGCGGGGGTGAACCGCCTCTCGCTGGGGGCCCAGAGCTTCGACGACCGCCTGCTCCGATCCCTGGGGCGCATCCACACGGCGGCGCAGATCGGCGAGGCGGTGCGCCTGGCCCGGACCGCCGGGTTTGGGAACATCAACCTGGATCTGATGTACGCGCTGCCGGGACAGGCGACGGAACAATGGCTTCACACGCTGGATGCCGCGGTATCGCTGGAGGTTCAGCACATCTCCGCATACAGCCTGATCGTGGAGGAAGGGACGCCCATGGCGGACCGGGTCCGCCGGGGCGAGGCCGTCATCCCGGACGACGACGCCGTCAACGCCATGCAGCGCGCGGCCATCGACCGCCTCGCGGCGGCGGGCTATGGGCGCTATGAGATTTCGAATTACGCCCGGCCGGGCATCGAGTGCCGGCACAACCTGACCTATTGGCGCAGGGGCGACTATCTGGGGCTGGGCTGCGCGGCTCACTCGATGCTGCGGGAGACGCGCTTTTGCAATCCGGCGTCGCTGGACGCCTACCTTTCCGGCGAGCGCGAGGTCGACAAGCAGGTGCTCACCCGGGAGGATGCCATGGAGGAGACGGTGCTGCTCTCCACGCGCACTGCCCGGGGCATTGATCTGGAGAAATGGCGGCGCGACTACGGAACGCCCTTCGCGGAGGGGCGCGAAGAGATCATCGCGCGGCTGTCGGCCGCCGGATACATCGAAGCGGACGAAGGGAACCTGCGCCTCACGCGCAGGGGATTCGAGGTACAGGATGCGGTGGTGCTCGCACTGCTGGAGGAACAGGGGCGATAGGATGATGAGGCTTTGGATCAGGAGCCTGGCGGCGCTGGCCTGCATGGCCCTGGCGCTGTGCTTGCCGGGCGTGGCTGCGCTTGCGGAGGGACAGGCTTCGTCGCTGGAGCTGCGCATACAGAATCAGGAGCAGGCGCTGGGCGAGGCGGTCGATGCCTCGCGCAAGGCGTCGGACATCACCCGGAAGTGCAAGATCCGAACCTCCGAGGACGACCGGGACCGGCTTACGGATTCCCACGTGAATACCGGATGCAGGTTTGACGGCAAGACGGGCTGGATCACCGTGGAGATGCCCTCCGGCACCCGCCCCGGGGCGGTTCGCATCGAGTGGCTGTACGATCCCACGGGCTATGAACTGATCGAATACAGCGCAGACGAGGCGGAGCTGCGCACGAGAACCCTGTCGGACACCTTTCCCGGCATCTATACCATGTTCGCGCTTCTTCCCGAGACCCGGTCCCTGCGCCTGAAGCTGACGGGCGGAGACCAGGTGGTGGTAAACCTCGCGGTGTATTCCGAGGGGGTGCTGCCCTACGACGTCCAGACGTGGCTCCCTCCGGTGGAGAAGGCGGACATGATGGTGCTCTCCACCCATCAGGACGACGAGGTCATCTTCCTGGGCGGTACGATTCCCTATTCCGATGTGGTGTGCAAGCGCCCGACGGTCACCGTGTACATGGCCAACTGCGGCCGCGAGCGCCGCAGGGAAGCGCTGGAGTGCCTGTGGGCGATGGGCAGCCGGAACTACCCGGAATTCATCAACCTGGAGGACGACAAGGTCGGCTCCATCGAAAAGGGCATCGCGCTGTGGGGCGGCAGGGACAACATCTTGAAGCTGCTGGTGGAGCGCATTCGCCGCTACAAGCCGGAGGTCATCGTGACGCAGGACTTCGATGGGGAGTACGGCCACAACCAGCACAAGATCGTGGCCCGGGCGACGCCCTACGCCGTGCAGGCGGCCGCGGACCCGACGCAGTATCCCGAGTCCTACGCGCAGTACGGCGCATGGCAGGTGAAGAAGCTCTACATCCACCTGTACCAGGATAACGAGATCCACATGGACTGGCACGCGGCGCAGCCCGCGCTGGGCGGGATGTCACTTTTGAAGGTCGCACAACTGGGCATGGAGAAACACGCCTCCCAGACGAAGTACTACAAGGTCAAGGACCAGAGTCAGTATGACAACTCGCGCTTCGGGCTGTACATGACCACCGTGGGCGCGGATGTGGCGAAGGACGACTTCTTTGAGAACATCGATGCCGACGCTTCCGCAAGGTATCTGGCCGAGCAGGCCGTCGCAGCGAGGGAGATCCCGGCGCAGCCCGAAGGCGAATCGGGCGAAATCGCCGAGGCCTTGGAGGAAGCGCCTGCCGACGGGGAGACCGGAAGCGCGGCGGAACAGGATGCGGAGATTCTGAATGTCGAGGGGACGTCCGGCGCGTCGGACGATCCGACCGCCGCGCCGCCTGCGGAGGCGCCCTCGCAGCCGCGAACGGGAACCGGCGATTCGGGGGAGCGCCGCAGCGGCATCGGTCCCATCGCGATGGCCTGCGCAGGCGTCGCGGCGGCGGTCGGCGCCGGAGCATGGGCGCTTTCGCGCCGCAGCGGCGGTCGCAGGCGGAAAAAACGCAGGCAGGCCGGGGTTTACGGCCGGAGGACCGCGAAGGGGACCGCAAAGGCTCCGACGGGGAACACAACCAAGGGAAGACATGCCGCAAAGCGCTGAAAACCAGGGGATTCGTGTGCCCGGCGCGAATTGTCATGGCGTTGTCAAATGAACGCCATAGATTGATAAAGAATGTTGTGTATTATACATTTGGGTTGTTTTCATTGCCGCGGATCGCGGGCATTCCGGCCCAGACGCCGCGAATGGCATGCGGACTGTGAAAAAGTGCGATAACGGAGGCAAGGCTTTGGCAAAACATGCGTCCATGAACAGAAAATCCATACGCAGCGGCGGTCGCGCCGGGGGTCAGGCTCCGGTTTTGGCGACCGTTGCGGCGGTTTGCGCCCTGGCCGTGCTGGCCGGTGTATTGGCGCTGCTTCTGCCGAACGAGGGAAAGACGGAGGCCGCAGGGGCCGGCGCGCTGCGCATCAGCGAGGTCATGGCCTCCAACGGCTCCACCGTGCTCGGCGAGGACGGCGCCATGCCGGACTGGATCGAGCTGGAGAATATCTCGGAGGACGTCGTGGACCTGACCGGCTGCGCGCTGCTGACGGAGTCCAAGCCCTCCAACGCCTTTGCCTTTCCCGGCGGGAAGCTCCAGCCGGGGGAATTCGTCGTGGTGCGCTGCGACGGCAGCGGCCAATCCCTCGTCAACGGAACGTATCACGCGCCCTTCCGGATCTCCGCCGCGGGCGAGACCATCGCGCTGCTGAACAAGCGCGGCGCCGGCATCGATCTCGTGGGAACCCCGTCCCTCGGGCGGGATCAGGTGTACTGCCGCGACGTGGCCGGGAACTGGAAGGTCAGCGATTATCCCACGCCCGGTGAGATCAATCGCACGGGGCTCGTGGAGAGCGATGCAGGAGAGGGCCGGGCCATCAAGGTGACGCCGGGAGTGGTGGAGATCAGCGAGGTCATGAGCAACAACGCCACCTTCTTCCCGGACGAGACCGGGGCCTGCCATGACTACATCGAGGTGCACAATATCTCCGACAGCGCAGTCAACCTGTCCGGCTGGGCGCTCTCGGACGCCCATGACAAGCTGATGCGCTGGCAGTTTCCGTCGGTGACGCTGCCCGCGGGCGGCTGTCTGGCGGTGCACTGCTCCGGCGTCGACCGCAGGGAGAACACCGCACACCTGCACGCGAACTTCAAGCTCTCCAAGAAGGGAGAGGAGATCTACCTCACCGATCCGAACGGCATCACCCGATCGATGGTGAAGGTGCCGCCGCTGGAGGCGGATCAGGCCTATTCGAAGCTGGAGACCGGCTGGTCGAGCGCGTTCCTGCCGACCCCGGGGCAGCCGAACACCCGGTTTGGCGTGGATGCGGTGGGCGCTTTCTCGGCGGAGAACGCGCTGGGCGTGTACATCACCGAGGTTCTGGCCAGCTCCAACAAATCCGACGACTGGATTGAACTCTACAACGGCTCCGGCGTCGCGGCGGACCTGTCCGGCTATGGATTGTCCGACAATTCGGCGCGTCCCCGCAAGTGGCGGTTTCCCTCCGGAACGGTGCTGCAGCCCGGGCAGTATCTGGGCGTATTCGCCAACGGCACGGACATCACCTCGGAAGGGCGCATCGCCTCGAATTTCCGCCTCTCTGCCGAGGGCGGCTATTCCGTCACCCTGGCCGATCCCTCCGGCGCGATCCTCGATCGCCTCTTCGTGCCCGCGCAGTATCAGAACATCTCCTATGGGCGCACCGCTGATCTCAAGAGCCTGCGTTACTTTACTGCACCTACGCCGGGCGCGGCCAACGACGGCGCCTCCTGCTATGGGCGCGCTCCGCAGCCAATCTATTCGGTGTACGGCGGACTCTATTCCACCGGGGACGTGCTCTCCGTCGAGATGACCGTTCCGTCGGACTGCCGCATCTACTATACGCTGGACTGCACCGATCCCACGGAATCCAGCACGCCGTACACCGGCCCCATCAGCATCAGCGGCACGACGGTGCTGCGCACGCGGGTGTTCGGGGACGGATACCTGGAGTCGGTCATGGATGCCCAGAGCTACCTGTATGACGTCAACAACGCCGGCGGCACGGTGTTCGTGATGTCGCTGGTCTCCGACCCGTACAATCTCACCAGCGATGAGGCGGGCATCATGGTCAAGGGGCCGAACGCCGAGGCCACTTACCCCTACGGCTCCATGAACAAGGGCGCCAACTTCTGGATGGATTGGGAGCGCGAGGCGCACATCGAGGTGTTCAATCCCGACGGCTCAACGATGATCTCCCAGGAGTGCGGCACCAAGCTGCACGGCCAGTACAGCCGCGCTGAAAAGCAAAAGGCCTTCAAGATCATCGCCCGCGCCGAGTATGGCTCCAACCGGTTCCAGGCATCGATCTTCTCCCGGCGTCCCTACACGGAGTACCAGTCCTTCCTGCTGCGCTCCTCCTCCGAGGACGGCAACAAGACGCGCATGCGCGACGCCGTGATGCAGCGCCTCGCGGCGGGCACCAGCGTGGACTACCAGGAGACGGAGATCGGCGGGCTCTACATCGACGGGGAGTACTGGGGCCACTACAACCTGCGCGAGCGCATCAACACCGCCCAGATCTGCCAGTGGGAGGGCTGGGAAGGTGAGGAGGACGACCTCGATCTGGTCAAGGCCAACACCAACACCATGCAGGGCTCCAATGAGACCATGGTGCGGCTGCTGGATTGGGTCAAGTCCCACAACATGAACACCGACGAGGCCTACCAGGTGCTCGATTCCGCGATTGACATCCAGAATTACATCGAGTACATGGCCGTGGAGATGTATACCGGTAACACCGACACCCTCAACGTGAAGCGCTACCGCAACCCCAAGCGGGACGGCAAGTGGCGCTGGGTGCTTTTCGATCTGGACTGGGGCTTCCACGAGGACACCAACTCCGTGCGCCGCTGGCTCGCGCCGGGCGGCATGGGCAACATGAAGCGCACGGACAACACGCTGTTCATCGCCTGCATGAAGAACGATACCTTCCGGGACCGCTTCCTGACCCATTTGGGACAGCAGATGGCCACCACCTTCAGCCCGGAAAGCGTGCTTGGCCTGACGGAAGAGCTCTACAACGCGCTGAAGCCCCTTCTGCCGGACCAGTTTGCGCGCTGGGGACAGACCGAATCCGACTACAACCAGGCGATGCGGAAATTCACGAACTACATCAAATCCCGCCCCAGGCGCATGCTGCAATTCCTGAAGTATGCGGAAAATCTGCATCTGACGAAGGAAGAAATGGAGCGCTACTTCGGCGAAGTCATGGAGCGGGAGGGCGCGACCTACGAAGCCATCAAAAAACCGTAAAGAGGGTTGGTTATGCAGCAAAAGAGAAACGGCCTGCCTGCCCGGCACGAGCTGAAGTACTTCATCAATCCCGCGGAGTTGGAAGCGCTGCGCGCGCGGCTTCGACCGATGCTGCAGATGGACAGCCACTGCGCCGGAGGACGGCCGTATGTCATCCGCTCGCTGTACTTCGACGATATTGCGGATTCCGCCTTTTACGACAAGCAGGCGGGCGTGATGCACCGCGACAAGTATCGCATCCGCATCTATCACTACTCCGACCGGGAGATCTTTCTGGAGCGCAAGCGCAAGCTGGGCGACCTGATTCAGAAGTCTTCGGTGCAGATCACCCGCCGGTTGTGCGACCAGCTCGTCGAGGGTGATCCCACGGGCCTGCAGCGCTCGGACAATCCGCTGCTCCAGGACATGTTTGTGCAGATGCGCACCCGGCTGCTGCGGCCCAGGGTCATCGTGGACTACGCCCGGGAGGCCTATCTCCACCCGGCGGAGGACACCCGGATCACCTTTGACCTGCATCTGCGATCCGGGCTGCACAGCGTCGATCTGTTCAACCCGGATCTGCCCACGGTGTGTCCGCACGACCGCAATGTGGAAATCCTGGAGGTCAAGTTCAACAACTACCTGCCGGACTACATCGCCAGGCTTTTGCACGGCGTGGAGGCGGAGCGCAGCGCGGTCTCCAAGTACATTCTCTGCCGCCGCTATGAGCCGCTGTAAGCGGCGGGAACGCTAAACCCCATCGACGGGAATCCAACCGACTCGAGTCGGTTTCAAGGTATCCACGGGCATGCCATTACAATACAGTAGGAGGAACTCTCATGAACAGCGTCTTCGCCAATCTCTTCAGCTCCCAGACCATCACCCCCGCATCCTTTCTCACCATCCTGTTTTCGATGGTGCTCGCGCTGTTGGCGGGCCTCTTTATCGTATGGACCTATCGGAGAAACTATCGGGGCGTGATGTACTCCAATAACTTCGCGCTCACCCTGATCATGATGACGCTGATCACCTGCCCGGTGGTCATGTGTATCCGCGAGTCCATCCAGCTCTCCATGGGCATGGTGGGTGCGCTGTCCATCGTGCGCTTCCGCACGGCGGTCAAGGATCCGTTGGACACCGCCTACATGTTCTGGGCGCTGACGATGGGCATCCTGCTGGGTGCGGGCCAGTTCTTCCTCACCGCCTGCGCGGTGGTGGGCATCGGCCTGCTGCTGACGCTGATCGCCCACATCCAGGCCAGGGGCATCAATTCCTATCTGCTGGTCGTGCGCATGGGAGACGAGGCGGAAAAGGCCGCCAACCAGCTGATCAACGGCGTGCGGATGCAGCAGCTCAAGTCCAAGACCGTCACGGCTGCCGGCATCGAAGCGACCTACGAAGTGCGCGTGGACAAGCCGGACGCGCTGCTGAACAAGCTGCGCAATGTGCCCGGCGTGCACGACGCTACGCTGGTGTCCTATCAGGGAGAAGCCGTCTGACGGATTTGGCATTCGGACGAACGCTTCTTTGATGGGAGGGCTTCCATTTGAGTGAATACAACAGGGAAGGCTATGACCCGCGCGGCTCGACGCGAGCGCAGCCGGGCGCTTCCCGATTTGGAACGGCACAGCCGCGGCGCAGCCAGGACACCTCCAGGCGCGGCGCGCCTCCGAGCCGCAGCCCGCAGGTCCGCGCGGGAGAGCGTGCGCCCTACGGGAGGCCTGATGTCCGTGTCGCAGCTTCTCCAAACAGGGGACAGGCGCGGAGCGCAGCGCCTTCCGGCCGACCCGCCCCAGGAAGGCCTGCACAACGGCGCCCGGGTTCGGAAATTGGCGGCGCACTGCCCAGAGGATTCTGGCCCGTGCTTGCCGTCTGTGCACTGGTGATGGTCCTCGGCGTGCTGCTGCAGATGGCGATGCCGGAGGGCTTCCAGCTGTCGA
Source organism: Clostridia bacterium (assembly GCA_017537105.1). GTDB lineage: Bacteria > Bacillota > Clostridia > Christensenellales > Aristaeellaceae > UBA2862. Next base: position 8,445 of record JAFWBZ010000142.1, read on the forward strand.
CCAGCGAGGCCCGATCCCCGCGCACGACGCAGATGGTCACCGAGATCCACAGCCGCGGGCCGATCCGCCTGAACGAGATCATGACCGCCAACGGCGGCGTGCTGTCGGATGCCTCCGGCGAGGCTCCGGACTGGGTGGAGATCGCCAACGTTGGCTCCGGCGCGGTGAACCTGAAGGGCTATGTGCTGGCGCGCAATGCCAAGGCGGGCAACGTGTTCGTGTTCCCGGACATGATCGTCCAGCCGGGAGAGTGCGCGCTGGTCTACGCGGACAGCCGCCTCCAGGCCGAGACGGGGGAGGAGTTGCATGCGCCGTTCCGCCTGTCGGCCTCCGGCGACGTGCTGATGCTGTTCAACCAGGCGGATGTGGCCATCGACACGGTGAACATCCCGGCACTTCCGGACAACATGGTCTACCGGCGCGAAGACGCGAACGGCTGGGCGGTCAGCGAGGAGGCCACGCCCGGCGTGCTGAACACCGAGGAAAACTATCGCGCGCTGACCACAGTCATGGACGGCGGCGACGTGCAGATCTGCGAGATCATGTCCTCCAACAGCCGCTTTGCCCCCGATGAAAACGGCGTGTGCCACGATTACGTGCTGCTGCGCACCGCCTCCGGTTCCGGCGCGGACCTGAGCGGATGGTATCTGTCGGATACGATGCAACTGCCCCGCCTGTGGCGATTCCCGGAGGGAACGTCCATTCCCGCGGGTGGCACGCTGCTGGTGCACTGCTCCGGACTGAATCGGCTGGAGGATCTGATGCACCTGCACACCAATTTCAGGCTCTCCAGCGAGGGCGAGCAGGTGATTCTGTCCAACGCGGCGGGTCAGCCGGTGGACAGGGTCGAGTTTGACCTCATCAAAAAGGACAGCGCCTATGTGCGCAGCGGGGATGGCAGCTGGTCCATCGGCGAGCCGACCGTGCCCTGACGGCCATAGACCCAAAAGCAATCTCCGCGCGCCACGCTTTTTCCACAATTCAGTGCAGGAAAAGCGTGACGCGCGGAGAATGGTTATTGAGAGTATGATGACATACTTCGCATGAAGCAAATTACGGACGCGTGGAGGATTTCACGATGAAAAGGAATCGCCATAGGAGACATCTTTGGCTGGCGGTGCTGCTGATCGCGGCGCTGATGGCGTCCCTGTGCGGCACGCTGGTGCTGGCCGAGGGCGGCGAAGGCACCGGGGAGACGGTAGAGACCCCAAAGGAGCCGGATCCTACCCCGAAACCCACGGAAGCCCCGACGCCGAAGCCCACCGAGGCGCCGACACCGGAGCCCACGCCGGAGCCCACCGAGGCCCCCACGCCGGCACCGACGGAAGCGCCGACACCGGAGGTGACCGAAGCTCCGGCAGCGGAGGCCCAGGAGGTCCCCGGGGAGGTGCCTGCAGAGAGCCCGGAGGCGGAACCCACCGAAGCGCCCGCCGAGGAACCGACCGAAGAACCCGCGGAAGAACCGACGGAAGCGCCCACCGAGACGCCTGAGGTGACCGAAGAGCCAGAGGCGACCGAGGAGCCCATCCTGGCGGAGGCAAAGGAAGCGCCGGCCG
>JAFWBZ010000143.1 GCA_017537105.1 Clostridia bacterium
AAGCTGGGCGTGACCTGGGACCGCGAGACGCTGAAGGCGCGCATCGACGAGCGGCTGGAACGCCGCCTCCGGGCTGGCATGATCGAGGAGGTACAGGGGCTGATCGACGACGGCGTCTCCCTAGAATTCCTCTATAAGCTGGGGCTGGAATACCGCTTCATCGCCCGCTACCTCACCGGCGAAATCCCCGACCGGGACGACATGCTGGAGCAGCTGGGCAACGCCATCAAAAAGTTCGCCAAGCGCCAGATGACCTGGTTCCGGCGCGACCGGGACATCCTCTGGCTGGACATGACCGGCGATCCCGTCGCCCAGGCCCGCGCCGCCATCGACGCCTTTCTCGATGCGGACACCTTCGCATAAGCTGAGAACCGTATTCCCCCGAATCTGCAGCACTCGCCAGGCAGACAGCAATGGCGGCAACAGGGGCAGCGGTCGCTGCCCACCGGATACCGATTTGTTATCCTTCCATAAAGAAACGAAGCGCACATGCCCGACGAATTCCGGGCATGTGCGCCTTTTTGTGGGGGATTTGGCCCGATTTGTCCCCTTCGCTCGTCAATGCGCCGCCTATTCATCATTTTATTTTATGTTATTCAAAGAATCCATAATTTGACATTATCAATTAACAGTTTTATAATACAGAATTATCAAAACGGCCGTGAGATCTGCGATGAGGGGAGGGACGCTGCATGAAGGATCGCGCAAAGGAGCTGCGGGTTTTCACGGAATACCCGGTGCTGCGGGCCGTGCTCGCGCTGGCCATCCCCACGGTGATCAGCCAGGTCATCCTGGTGATCTACAACATGGCAGACACCTTCTTCATCGGGCTGGCCGGCTCCGACGCCATGATCACGGCGGTCACGGTCTGCATGCCCGCCTTCATGTTCCTGTCCGCCATCTCCAACCTGTTCGGCGTGGGCGGAGCCAGCGTGATCGCCCGGGCCCTGGGGGCCGACGCGCCGAAGCGCGCCCGCAGTACGGCGTCCTTTGCGTTCTGGGGCTGTGTCGCGCTGACACTGGCCTATGCGCTGGGGGCGCTTGCACTGATCCACCCGTTTATCGACGCGCTGGGCGGCTCCGATCCCCGGGTGCACGGCGAGGCCTGCCGCTACCTGCGCTGGACGGTGGTCGTCGGCGGACTGCCCACCGCGCTGAACGCGCTGCTGGGGCATCTGGTGCGCTCCGAAGGGCGCTCGGTGCACGCGGGCTTCGGCATCGCCCTGGGCGGCGTGCTGAACATCGCGCTGGACCCGCTGTTCATGTTCGTGCTGCTGAAGCCGGGCAACGAGGTGGCGGGCGCGGCCATCGCCACCTTTCTGTCCAACCTGATCGCCGCGCTGTACTTCCTGGCGGTGATCTGGAGAAACCGCCAGCGCTCGGTGCTCTCGCTGCGCCCGACCCGCCGCGCGCTGGAGGACGGCATTCCCGGCGACGTGCTGGCCACCGGCCTGCCGGCCTGCCTGATGACACTGTGCGAAAACGTCTCCTACGCCGTCCTGGACAACCTGATGTCCCTCTCTGGCATGGTGATGCAGGCGGGCATCGGGGTGGCCAAAAAGGTGAACATGCTGGCGCACTGCATGGCCCGGGGCATGGCCCAGGGCGTGCTGCCGCTGATCGGCTACAACTACGCTGCCCGCAACTACCGGCGCATGAAGTCCGCGGTGCTGCTGTCCGCTTCCATCTCGGTGGCCCTGGCGACGGCCTGCATGGCGGTCTGCCTGCTGTTCAGCCGGGACCTGATCGGCGTGTTCATCCAGCACGACTCCCCCTCGGTGGACTACGGCGCGCACTTCCTGCGAATCCTGTGCCTCGGCGGGCCCTTCTCCGCCTGTGCCTATGCGTTCATCTCCTTCTTCCAGGCCGCGGGACAGAGCCTGAAGTCCTTCCTGCTGGCCATTCTGCGCAAGGGCCTGCTGGACATCCCGCTGATGTTCCTGCTGCTGCGCCCCTTTCCGATCTACGGCATCGTCTGGGCCACGCCCATCGCCGACATCGCCTGCTGTTGCGTATCGGTGGCGCTGTTCACCCGATTCCTCCGCACGCTGCGCCGCACCGCCTGTATCCCGCTGCGGATCGACTGAGGCTGCGCGGATATCCGACGCGATGGCTCCAGACGCCAAAGGGAGAAGCCACGCTTCATGGCCTCTCCCTTTTCTCGTTCATCGGAAATCTGCTGCACGGAGCGGAACGAATGCGCCTCTCTATGGGCGCTATCCCAGCTCCTCCCGCTCCAGCCACGCGGCGACGTCGTCGAGCTGCGCGTGCCGGAGTGCCCGCAGCGCTGCGGCGAGGGCGGCGTTTTCGTAGCGCACGCCCGCGAGGGCCGGAGCGATTTGGTCGATCATGGCCTCGTCCATGGCGTCGGAATACACCTTGGCGGCCTCCACGACGCCGTGGCGCAGGCACAGCTCCAGCGTCACGCCGCCCCACTCGAAGCGGTGCGAGAGCGTGGCGTCAAAGGGCAGCGCCTTGCCCAGCCGAAAGTCCCAGGAGGTGTACAGCGCCTCCAGCTCCGCCAGCCGTGCGGCGTCCAGATCCGCGACCTGCCACAGTTCCGCGGGACCATAGCCCTCGATGAGGGCCTTCGCCAGCGCGTCGCGCAGGGCGGGAATCGTCAGCTCCGGACAGAGCGCCTTCAGATTGCACACCCGGGAGCGCACGCTCCCGATGCCCTTGGCCTTCAGCTTGTCCCGCCCCGGAACCAGGTAGCGCCCCAGCTTCTCCATGTCCACGTCCACCAGCACCGTGCCGTGGTGCAGGCCCACGCGCTCCGAAAGCCGGAAGGCGTTGCCGGAGAACTTCGCGCCGCCCACCGCCACCAGGTCGTTGCGCCCGGTGAACGCCGCTTCGATGCCGAACTGCCCCACCGCCCGCCGGACCACGTCCAGCTGGCGGCGCACGTCGTACTTTGCCCGGGGCATCACGAAGGTGAAGTTCAGGTTTCCCAGGTCGTGGTACACCGCACCGCCGCCGGTGCTGCGGCGCGCCAGCCGGCCGCCCTCGTCCTCCAGCAGCTTTACGCGGCACTCGACCCAGGCGTTCTGGTGCCGGCCAATGACCACTGTGTTCTCGTTCTGCCACAGGTAGAGCGCGCACTCGTCCGGCGCGAGCCGCTCAAACAGCAGCGCCTCCACCGCCAGGTTGTGCCAGGGATTGTGGGAATCCCCCATCAGAAGGATGTTTCGCATGGGCTTCCTCCCGCGCTGTCAGCCGGTAAATGTGGACCAATCCAGGTCGAGGACCCGATTTTCTACATCGACCTGAATCAGGATGTTGGAATCGTAGCCGTCCACGTCCACCAGGGAGCGTTCGTCGGCGGGATGCAGGAAGGTCACGGACGCGGAATCGGCGTACAGGGTCAGACCCGCCTCGGTCAGCTTCTGCTTGGCCTCCTCGATGTCCATGCCCAAGGTGACGCCGAACATGCTGTAGCCTTCTCCGTAGATGCCGAAGTACTCCGCGATCTCGTCGCCGGCCACGACCACCGAGCCGTTGGAATACTGGTTCGGTATTTCGGAGTTGATCTCCATGAAGTCGGTCGCGCCGAGCGCATCCGCCACCTCGATGAGGTCGTCCAGATACCAACCGGAGACCTCGATCACGGCGTCCTCGTCCAGCTCGCCGTCGTACCCTACGGGCGCATCGTTTCCATCATCCACATCTGCGGCCTCCTCCACATAGGAGTAGCGCGAGGAGATCCACAGCGCGAGATCCCCGTAGGCCACCAGGTACCAGTCCACACCGCGCTCGTCGGTGCTGGTCTCATCCAGGTACTCCAGCGTCGTGCCGGGCTTCACCGCGTCCACCTTGGCATAGCCCAGACCGGGGCCCTCCCGCAGGTTGACGGAGGCGGTGGTGTGCACCTGGCCCGCGGCCAGCGCGGGCACGGAAGTAAGGGCCAGCAGCAGTGCCAGCAATATGGCGATTCGCTTCTTCATCTCTTATTCTCCTTTCAAAACGCGTTGTGTGCAAAGGGCCGGGGCATCGCGAAATGCCCCGGCCCCCTTCCGATCGTCCTCTTTTCTGCCAATCAGTTGGTGTAGGTCGACCAATCCAGCTCGGTGATCCTGCCCTCTGTGTCGGAATAGAGGTTGACGCAGGAGTCATAGCCGTCTCCGTCGGCGGCGGGATGCTCGAAGCCGATCACCCAGTCGCGGTCTACCTGGACCAGTCCGGCGGCGGTCAGCAGGCCCTTGGCGGTCTCCACGTCCATGTTCACGCAGACGCCGTAGATGGTGTAGCCTTCGCCGCGGATGCGCATGTACTCCACGTTGGTGTCGCCCGCGATGGTCAGCGCGTCGTTCGAATACTGGTTCGGCACCTCGGAATCCGTCTTCTGGAAGTCGTCGATCTGCAGCATGATGGCGGTCTCAATCAGCTTCGCCTGATAGAAGCCGGAGATCTCGACGTAGTTCGTGGGGGCAGCGGTCACGATGGGGGCCTTGGCCACGGTGTCGTCCGTCAGGTCCGGGAAGGCGGACGGGCTGGACGGCACCTCGCCGTCCGGCGCCACCGTCTCCTTCGCGGTCACGCTGTCGGAAACCGCGCCGGCGGGCTCGGTCGAGGCGGTGTCCGCAGAGGACTTGGCGGAGCTGGAGGAGCTGCTGGACGAGGAGCTGCTCGTCTTCAGCTTGGAATACTTGGAGGAGATCCAGGCGGTCTTGCCGTCGTAGGACACCTTGTACCACTTCACGCCGCGGCTGTCCTTGCTGGTCGAGCCCAGATACTTGAGCGTCGCGCCCTTGGCCAGCGTGGCCACCTTGCCGTACTTCAGGCCGGGGCCCTTGCGCAGGTTGACCTCGCCGGTGGTAGTCACCTTGTTCTTCGCGGAGGTCGAGGGCTTCGGCAGCGAGGAGCCGGAGCTCTTGCTGTTCTTGGAATACTTCGAGGAGATCCAGGCGGTGCCGCCGTTATAGGAGACCTTGTACCACTTCACGCCGCGGCTGTCCGTCTTGGTGTCGCCCAGGTACTTAAGCTCAGCGCCCTTGTCCACCGTAGCGACGATGTCATACTTCAGGCCGGGGCCCTTGCGCAGATTGACGCTGCCGGTAGCCGTCACCTTGTCCTTGGAGGACGTCTTGGGCTTGGAGCCGGACTTTTCGAAGCTGGAATACTTCGAGGAGATCCAGCCGGTCTTGCCGTTGTAGGAGACCTTGTACCACTTCACGCCGCGGCTGTCGGTCTTCGTCTCGTTCTTGTAGGTGAGCGTCGCACCCTTCTTCACGGTGCAGATGATCGCATAGTCCAGGCTGGGACCCTTGCGCAGGTTGGCGCTGCCCGAGGTGTATACCTTGGAGGCCGCCATGGCCGGCGCGGCCATCGCCAGCACCATGGCGACGAGCAGCAGGGCAGAGATCAGTTTCTTCATAATTGCATTCACCTTTCCGTCCGCCGCGGGATCCCCCGTCCCCGGCGGTCCTGTGTAATGGTATCTTGATTAGTATTCGATGCGCCGCGGCAAAATCCTGCCTGATTCTGGGAGAAGGTGTGACAAAACAGGGAGAAAAATTGGGCTGCCCCAGAGGTGCCGTCGAACGCCCTCCCGTGGAAAAATCAGGAAGCTGTCTATTGGACGAATTTCCCTCCCCGGCCAGGGGAGGTTCCATTCTAAGCTTCGGCTCCCCTTTATAGCAGTCACAGCACAGCGCAAGCGCAGTAGCGCCGGCGCGTTTCAGGGGAGCTGTCAGCGGAAGGCAACTTTGTCCCTGGCAAAGTTGGTTTGCCTTACAGCCAAACTGCCGACGGCTCAAATCGTAGA
>JAFWBZ010000144.1 GCA_017537105.1 Clostridia bacterium
CACGCCGTGGGCGCAGTGGACGTGGCCGCTGCCCACGTGCACCGGCGACACCACCACGCGGTCCGGCCGCAGCAGGTCCATCAGCAGGCACACGCCGGTGACGTCCGCCACCGCATCCAGCGCCCCGACCTCGTGGAAGTGCACCTGTTCCACCGGCTCGCCGTGCACCTCGGACTCCGCCCGGGCGATCCGCGCGTACACCGCCGCGGCGTTCGCCTTCACGGCCCGGGGCACGTCCAGCCCCTCGATCAGCGCCCGGATGTCCGCCATCGAGGTGTGGTGGTGTCCATGGTGGTGCCCGTGTTCATGCGCGTGCTCGTGCCCGTGTTCATGCCCGTGATCATGGTCATGCTCGTGGTCATGCTCGTGCTCGTGATCGTGCGCATGCCCGTGATCGTGGTCATGGTCATGATGGTGTTCGTGGTCATGCCCGTGATCGTGGTCGTGGTCCGGCTCCTCGAGACCGTCCACGGTGACGGCGATGTGCGTGCCGGTGATGCCGAGCTTCTGCGCCGGCTCCCGGGCGAAGCGCACGCCGGGCAGGCCCAGGCGGTTCATGCGGTCGACGAAGGCCTGGGGGTCGGGGAGCAGCTCGCTGAGGGCGGCCATCAGCATGTCGCCCGCCGCGCCCATGGCGCATTCGAGGTAGAGCGTCTTCACGGTTGGATTCCCTCCATCTGGTTGATTCGGTTGGCGAGGTAGCCCGCGCCGAAGCCGTTGTCGATGTTCACCACCGAGACGCCGCTGGCGCAGGAGTTCAGCATGGACAGCAGCGCGGACACGCCGCCGAAGTTGGCCCCGTAGCCCACGGAGGTGGGCACGGCGACGACCGGGCAGCGCACCAGCCCGCCGATCACGCTGGCCAGGGCGCCCTCCATGCCGGCCACGGCCACCACGCAGCGGGCGGTCTCCAGCTCGTCCATGCGGGCCAGCAGCCGGTGCAGCCCGGCCACGCCCACGTCGTAGAGCCGCACGACGCGGCTGCCCAGGGTCTCGGCGGTCAGCGCGGCTTCCTCGCACACGGCGAGGTCGCTGGTGCCGCCGGAGGCCACCACCACCTTGCCCACGAGCGGGCGCTCCCGCCGGTTGGCGACGCCCACGCGGGACACGGCGTCGTAGTACAGCGGCGCGCGCCGGCCCACGGCCTCCGCCTTTTCGGCGTCGAGGCGGGTGACCAGTATGTTCTCGCCGCCCGCGGCGATCATGCGCTCCAGGATGGCCGCGATCTGGTCGGCGGTCTTGCCCGCGCCGTAGATCACCTCACCGGTGCCGTTGCGCAGCGCGCGATGGTGGTCGATCCTGGCGAAGCCCAAGTCCTCGTAGGGCGCGCGGTTCAGGCGCGACAGGGCATCCTCCGGCGAGAGCGTTCCTGCCCGGACGGCGTTCAGCGCCTCGAGCATCTGCTGTCTGTCCATATTATCCTCTGTCCTCCAGGTCCAGCAGGACCGTTGCAAAGTGGGGTGCAAGGGCCGCGCGCAGCGCCTCCCGCCGGGCGACGGCCTCCGCGAGCTGCCCCGCCGGCAGCTGCAGCCGG
>JAFWBZ010000145.1 GCA_017537105.1 Clostridia bacterium
GGCGCCTGTGCTCTTTCATTGCCCGCCGCCCCCTCATTCCCCGTCGATCACATCCGCCGCGTGCACCCGCTGATCCAGCCGCCGCAGCTTCTTTACCTCCCACCGCGCCACCTTCTGGGCGTTGCCGAAGATCAGCTCCAGCTGGTCCAGCATGATCCGCACGTCGGCCATCTCCTCGGCCACGTTCTCCGCGTCGTCGCACCGCGCCAGCGCCCTTATCAGCTCGCTCAGCTCCTCGATGGCCTTGTCCCGCTGGGGCTCCTTGCCATATTTTTCAATCGCCCCGCGCAGAATCTTCTCCCGCACCTTATCCATTGTCCGCCCCTCCGCATCCGTCCACGCCGCAGCTGTCGCCAAACTCGCCCATCAGGGCCCGAATCGTCACGTCCATCTCCTCCACCAGCGCCAGCGCGTCGTCGGCCAGGAAGCAGTCGCAGCTCCTACCCTCCCCGCGCAGCCACCGTCGCCGTTGCCTGTCGTAGGGGCATTTCTCGCAGTCGCCGCTGTTATGCGCGTGGCATTTCAGCCCCTCCAGCACGCGCGCCCGTTTCTCCTCGCGCCGCTGCTGCTCAGTCTTATCTCTGCTCACAGTCATTCCTCCTACCTCCTGTCGTCGCCCAGGGCCCGCAGGATCTCCGCTGCGGCGTCGGTCGCCGCCGTTTTCACCAGCAGCTGAAGGCTGTCGGGCGACAATCCGCAAGCCCGGACATCGTCGTTGTAGAGCGCGCAGCGCTCCTTCGCGCAGACCCCGGAGCAGTTGATCGGGCAGTATAGCTCAATCTTTTTGATAGTAGTCGGCACAGAATCCCGCTCCTTTCAGCGGCAGCCCCGGCGCCCAGTCGATGGGCGCGGCCATGACCGCCAGTATGTCGTTCAGCTGTATGTCGTCATCCACCTCGCAGATCACCTCGTCATGCACCGTAAACACCGGGTCGAGATCCAGCATGTGCAGCCGGAACAGCGTCTCCGCCAGGCAGTCCCGGGCCACGGCCTGGGTGATGTTCTCCACCAGCTTGCCGCCCCAGGTGTCCGTCCTGCCCCACTTCTTCGTGTTCTGATTGAGGCTCATGTAGGAAAGCGCAGCGCCGCCCCACTTCCCGGCCTTCAGCACCGGGTCGGCGTAGAACAGCTTCCTCCCGGCGGGCAGCTCCACGGTCAGAAATCTCAGCCCCGCCGCGTCGTCCGCTTCCAGCCGGAAGACAAGCGCGCTGCCCTCGATCGTTACCGTCTGCCCCTCCCCGGTCCGCACGCACGTCACCGCCGCCGTCTCCACCGCGCCCCACAGCCGGCAGATGGCCGGGTTGGCCTGCCGCCACTGATCCACCAGGCTCTTCAGCCCAGTGTCGTCCATCCCGAGCAGGTCGCCGCCCATGGCCCGCATGGCCGAAGCGCCCCCGCCGTAACCGCAATTATGGACTAATCGCCCCGATACGGTAAAACGGTGATGTCGTCCGGCATTTCGTATGTCATAGACCTTAACCGTTCGCTGATGCCCTTCCAGTTCTTCCGGCGCTCGAATACCGCCAGCTCCGCGTCCTGTATGATCTCCGCTCGGGTCAATCCCTGCGCCAGCTTTCGACGTGTCGTTGTCTCCGCATAGGGCCAGTACTTCGGGTCGTACTTGCTCAGCACGGTAATCTCCCTGTTCGCCACGTTCTGAGCCCTGGTCACAAACCGAATATTCCCCGGCGCATAGTTCCCGTTGTTGTCGATGCGGTCGATCTCCATCTTCCTGTCCGGCAACCCGAAGGTCTCGATCAGATACAGACCCGCCGCGGTTATGTTTGGGAAGTCGAAGCGGATGCCCCGTTCGCCGTAGCGATGGAAATTCGGGTCGTTCAGGTTCTCGCAGCGCTGCTTGGCTGCCGTTAGCCGACGGCTCAGCCACAGCGGTATTTGCCTCGGCTGTGAGCACCGCTGGCAGCCCTTGGTCTTGCCTTCGCGCAGGTTGTCCAACAGCGTCCACTGTATCGATCCGCAGCTCTGGCACTCGGTGAGCACGCGGTAGTGCGTCTTCGCCGCGTTCCCGCGCTTTTCTGGGCTGATGATCTTCACCCAGCCGTATTGCCTGCCCACCAGCGCCGGTTCGTAGGAGATGTGCTCCGATGGTGGAGGCGATTCTAAAGTATATCGGCTCCGGTTTCCCCTCGACCCATACGAGGTGATCCGGGGTTGCGGTGAGTCCGTCATAGGTGATAACCTTCCTTTCTCCCTTGTATATCACGCCGTCATGCCCCACCCACAATTCGCCGTCCCAGAGCATGTCTGACGGTTGTACGTCTTCGATGGGAACCAGCCCCCTGTCGGTCAGCACAGGAGAGCCTTCGGCGATGCAGGCCAGCACGGCCACCTTCCCGCGCTGCCGCAGGTGGGCGTTCAGCCCGTGCTTCTCCACCGGCACCCCGAACATCTGGGAGGCCGTGGCGCAGTAGATGTCCTGCCCGGCCCGGAAGGCGTCCAGCACCCAGCTCTCCCCCGCCAGCCAGGCCACCACCCGCGCCTCGATGGCGGAGTAGTCGGCGATGGCGAAGCGGCAGCCGGGCCTCGGGATGAACGCCGTCCGGATCAGCTGGCTCAGCGCGTCGGGGATGCTCCCGTAGGAGAGCGCCAGCAGCTCCGCGTCGCCGGCCTTCGCCAGCTGGCGGGCATAGTCAAGATTATCCAGGTGGTTCTGGGGCAGGTTTTGGGGCTGGACGATTCGCCCGGCCCATCGTCCGGAGCGGCTCGCCCCGTAGTACATCATCAGCCCTCGTACCCGCCCGTCGTCGCAGGCGGCCTCGGCGATGGCGTCATACTTCTTTGTGCTGGTCTTCGCCATCCGCTGCCGCAGCTCCAGCACCCTCCACACGTCCTCCGGCAGATCCCCCGCCAGCAGGTCGGCCACGGTGGCCTTGGTCAGGTTCTCCGCCTCGATGCCCCGCCCCCGCAGCCACCTCATCAGCTGGGGCGCGCTGTTGGGGTTGTCCAGTCCGGTGATCTCCCTGGCTTCGGCCATCATCCCCGCCTGCTCCGCCTCGCCGATGGCGATGGCGCGGTTCACCAGATCCATGTCCATCATCACGCCCCGGGCGTTGCCCTCGGTGGTCAGCCGCCAGAGCTTCTCCTCGCGCAGCGGCATAGGCCACGCGGCCAGCCGGTTCTCGATCTCCCGTTCCGTCTCCACGTCCTGCATACAGTAGGATTTGAACAGCAGCCACTTCGCCGGGTCGTCCTTCGGCTGCATCCGCCAGGGCGCCGGATTCATCATGTCCGGCGCGTGAGGCACGCAGAACAGCTTGATCAGCGCCGAACCGATGCTCAGCTTCTTCTTGTCCTGGGGCAGCCCCATGGCGTCGCCCACCGCCGCCAGCCCGGCCGGATAGCCGCAATACATGCTGTGGGCCATCACGCAGCGCCAGTCCCCGACGGGGATCGTGTTCACCGGATAGTTGGTCAGCGGCCGCAGCCGGTCCCGGTTCCGCCTTATCCACTCGTTGATGCAGTAGTGCTCGAAGGCCGCGTTGTACGCCAGCAGCGCGGTGTCGCGGTCGTACAACCAGCGCAGGAACTCCCGCAAACCGCCCTCGGTGAACCCGTCCGGCTCCGCCAGGTCGATCACCGACACCGGCCCGTCGTCCAGCACCCAGGCGATCAGCAGGATGTCGAAGGCCGGGGACTGCACATACTTGTACAGCCCCGCCTTCGCGATGTCCACGTCGGAATAGGTCTCTATATCCACATGGAGTCGGTGGTTCATGGTCTCCCTCCGCTCGGGCCTCGCTGATACATCCACAGCATGTCCCTTTCAAACTCGGGCAGGCAGCTGATGATCAGCTTGCCGTCTTTGACGATCAAACTCAGCTCTTGTCCTGTCTTTACCTTGCGGATGCGCTTTATATACGCGCCGTCCCGCAGGTGCTCGACAGATAACAGTTCTTCCGTCGGTTGCCGCTCCGGCACTTCCACGTCGATGTTGACCGCGCTTGGGTGGGCTCGTTCGGTTTCCACCACGTCGAATGTAACTATGCGCCCTTTCCGGTAGTGCTTGCTTTTGCGATTGAAGTCATTGTTGTGGCCAAAATAGGTGATGCCGTCGTCGCCTGCGATGAATATGTGGGTAATGCTATGGACTGTCGGGTGATGAAACTCGACTTCTATGATGCCTTTCATGTCGTCCTCCATTCCTCTGCCCCGGTTTCCCGGGGCAGTTGGTCGTTCGGTGTGCTGAGGATCAGCTCATCCAGTCGTCCTCGTCGTCCCCGCCGAAGTCGTCCGCGGCGCTGACCCGGCCGCCACCCAGCGGCTCGCCGTCGCTCAGCTTCTGCACGTTCCCCAGCCCGCAGCCGATGCCCTGGCGGGCTGGCACGGCGTAGGGGTAGAACTCGCAGCTCACGCGCGCCCAGATGCCGCTGTAGATCTCGCTGGCGTCGATGATGGGGTTGCCGTGGGTGTCGACGATCTCCGGCTTCCGGTCCTGGCGGCAGCTCGCCGTGAACACCCACATGCCCTTGCACTCGGGGCCGAACTCGGTGTAGCCGTCGGCGCGGTAGCCGTCGCCGTCGTAGATGGGCGTGGGCAGCTTCTCCAGCGGCACGCCGTCCTTGAACTTCTTGTCCTTCCGGCCCTTCTCCAGCGCCGCCTGGATGGCCTTGTCGATGCGGGCCTTGGTGGCGGTGTCGCTTTTGGGCAGCAGCACGGTAACGCTGTATTTGGGCTCCGCCTTGGGGTCGTTCTCGGTGTTCGCGTAGGGCTTCATCAGGTGTTCGTAGCTCAGCCGGACCTTGCCGGTCACCACGCGGGTGGGGTTGCTGTTGTGATTCGCCATGATCTTATTCCTCCTCAAAATCGTCTTTCGCTGTGATATGTCCGGTGATCGCCGGCCGCCGGTCGTCCGCCTTGACCAGCGTGGGCTTGCCCGGCGGCGTGGTCACGTACCCGCCCAGCGCCTCGGCGAAGGGCTTTTTACCCATGATCTTCTCCAGCCCGGCCAGCGTGACGGGCTTGCGCTCGTAGAGCATCTCCTCCGGCACGCCCGCGGCCTTCGCGGCCTCGAACGCCGCTCCGGCGTCGCTCCACTGGCGCTGGCTGCGCCCCTCCACGGCCTTCCAGCCGTCGATCTCCCGTCCGTCCAGGCAGGCGCCCAGCGCGTATTCCTCGACGTCGGAGAGCCAGGTCTTCAACCGCTGGCCCAGCGCCAGGGCCTCGCCGACCTCGCTGTCGCTCAGCTCCGGGGGCAGCCGGAATTCCATCGCCGCCGCCGCCAGGTTGGCCGTCGCCCGCGCCCGGCAGCTGCCCCGGATGGCGCAGAACCGGCACCAGTCGCCCTCCTGGAATTCGCCGCCGCCGTGGATCGCCAGCCTCGCCGCCGGCTCCACCACGACATTGGCCCAGGCCAGCAGCGTGTTGGCGTCCAGCCCCCAGCCGTCCGGCTCGCTGCGGATCCTCGGTTGGACGATGGTCATCCGCACCGCCTCGATGTCATAGATCTGACTGTAGTCCAGCAGCGCGCCCAGCGCGTAGAGCATCATCTGGGGATTCTCCTCGGCGCTCACCGGCACGCCCTTTCCGTACTTGAAGTCGATCACATTCAGCGTGGTGACGCCGGCGATCTCGCCGATCATCAGGCAGTCGGCGGTGCCGAAGCCGTCGGGCACGTACTCGGAGAAGTCCACCCGGACCTCCAACGCCACGTGGGGCAGCACGTCGTACTCCCCGGCGATCTCCTCCAGCGCCTCAATCCAGGCGTCGGTGTAGCCGTCCATCTCGTCCTGCCAGAGCGCGTCTGCCTTCAGCTTCTTCAGCTCGGCGTTGTAGCTCCGGGTCGAAAGGGCGAGGAATTTCCGCCGCCCCTTCAGCTCGCAGACCGCGTGGGCCAGCGTGCCTTCCCGGGTGTAGACGGTGTCCTTCTGCGGCGCTTCGGCGTTGATCACCGCCGAGGGCGGGCAGTGGATCCACCGCTCCGCGCTGCTGGGACTCAGTATCGCGTGTGCCATGCTCACCCCTCCAGCTTCTTCAGCCGCGCCGCGAAAGCCGCCAGCTGCTCCGCGCCCTTCAGATCGCTCAGCTTCTTGATGCCGAACTCAGGAAACAGCGCCTTGACGTCGTTCATCTTCCCCGCGTCCCGCAGCCGCGCACAGGCCTGCTGCACGTCCGCCAGCGTCGCGCCCGTGGGCGCGGGCTTCTCCGGCGCGGGCTTCTCCGGCTCCGGCGCGGGCTTCTCCAGCTCCGGCGCGGGCTTCGCCTCGTCCTTCCACGGGTGGTCGTCAGCCGGTTCAACCTCCTTGAATGTCGGCCTCGGAACGCCGCTCTCCGCCGCTTCCTTCAGCTTGGCTATGATCTCCGTCTCGATCTGCCCCAGCAGGTCGGATTTGTCCCGGTTCTCCAGCCAGGCGCAAAGCCTGTCCAGCGAGGGGATGTTGATGGTGATGTCGATCATCACGGTTTCTTTCCTCCTTTTTCTGCGTCGGTCGTCTTTGCCTCGGCATTCTGCTCCTCGCCCCACGTCAGCGCCAGCCCGATGCCCACGATCAGCAGCAGCGCCACGCCCACGCCGCCCAGCACTCCGGCGGCTACATCCACCAGCAGCATCAGCCCACCTCCCGCCAGCGCGGATCCATGATCTGGATGGCGTTCGGCCACCGGCTGTCCGCCCGCACGGCCTTCAGCATCCGCTTCGCGTCGGGCAGCTTGCGGAAGATCAGCGCGTCCTCCTCGCTCTGCACCCATACCGTCAGGCTTCCGCCCTGGTTGTCCGCCAGGATCCGCGTCGCCAGCCAGGCGCGCTTTTTCCGATCGCGTATCGCGTAGCCCGTCCTCATTTCCGAAGCCTCCCTTCCGCCAGTCCTGCTGTCCACCGGAGCCCGGCGCTCACGCCCATGCACAGCACCGCGTAGCCGATCAGCAGCGCCTTGCCAATGCCCTGGGGGCGCTTGTTGCGCCGGTACCGCCGCCGGGCGTCCAGCCGCATCTCCTTCCATTCCTCGGGCGTGTGCTGCCACATCGCCACCCGCCGGCAGGCCTCGTTATCGCCCCTGGGCGCGGGCAGCATCGCCGCCACATCGCCCCGGCGCAGCGCCTCGGAGATCTCTGCGTCCCCGCCCAGGCGCACATAGTAGCCGTATCGCTTCATGCCTTTTCGCCTCCCGCCTGCTTATTCAAATACTGCATCACAGCCTCGCCGTCCGCCGTTCCGGCGCTGAGAACGGTGAAGTAATCGCTGCGGTAAAAGGTCCGCAGCTGCCGCAGATGCTCCGCGCTCTCGCGGTTCGCCGGATTCTCCCGCAGGGCGCGCACGGTGCTGATGTAGTCCTCCGCCGCGCCGCTGAGTATCTCCGCGGCCAGCTTCAGGCACGCCTCGGTGTTCAGATCCTCCGGTCTCACCCGTCCCTTCATCCGCGGGCACCGGTCCAAATCCATCAGGCTCATCGGCTTTCATCCTCCGTTTCCTGGCCGTCCGCCTCCACCAGCTCGCCGTCGACGATCGTGTACCAGGTGTCGGGCTTGACGGTCGCGCCGTCCACCAGGACGGCATGCCAGGCGACAATATCAAAGCTGTCGCCAGATTCCTCCCCGATCACCAGGATCGACCCGAGCCCGCCGCGCACCCGGCAACCGTTCCCCCGCGCCAGCGCCGCGCCGTTTTTGCCCACCGAAGCCGACCCCCTGGACACAGCCGCGCCATTCTCTCCAGCGGAGGCCGCGCCACTCTCTCCAGCGGAGGCCGCGCCACTCTCTCCAGCGGAGGCCGCGCCATAAGCTCCAGCGGAGGCCGCGCCACGAAATCCAGCGGAGGCCGCGCCACTCTCTCCAGCGGAGGCCGCGCTATAAGCTCCAGCGGAGGCCGCGCCACTCTCTCCAGCGGAGGCCGCGCCAT
The DNA here is from genome assembly GCA_017537105.1 of Clostridia bacterium. Classification (GTDB taxonomy): domain Bacteria; phylum Bacillota; class Clostridia; order Christensenellales; family Aristaeellaceae; genus UBA2862. Next base: position 7,853 of record JAFWBZ010000145.1, read on the forward strand.
AAGCTCCAGCGGAGGCCGCGCCATAAGCTCCAGCGGAGGCCGCGCCACGAAATCCAGCGGAGGCCGCGCCACTCTCCCCAGCGGAGGCCGCGCTATAAGCTCCAGCGGAGGCCGCGCCACGAAATCCAGCGGAGGCCGCGCCACTCTCTCCAGCGGAGGCCGCGCCACTCTCTCCAGCGGAGGCCGCGCCACGAAATCCAGCGGAGGCCTGTTTGGGGTCCGTGTGCTCGATCGTGCAATGCTCCTTGTTATACTCGAAGGTGGCCTGCACCAGCTGGGCGACGTTCAGCCGGGCGCCGATATGTATTTTTCTCCCGCACACCTTGGAATCGGTGTCGCGCTTCGGGTCGACTCCGTCAACCTCCACCTCATGCACCACGCTCTTCGCCGCATCGTAGTGTTGCAGCACGTCCACCGCCCGCTCGCAAGCGTGGAACCCGCGCTCGCACAGCTCCGCCTCCTGTCCTTCCGGCAGCTCGTAGTCGCCGCCCTCGGCGTACTGGAAGCCCCGGCAGGTCATATCCTGGTTGAACGCCTTGTATGCCTTCATGCTTTCCTCCTTAAATCTGCGTGTAATACGGGCAGTCCCCGTCCTCGCGCTCCTCGGTATCATTTGGGATCATGTCCAGCGCCCGGCGCAGCGTGCAGGCCCGCCGCTGGCCCTTGTCCCCCGGGCACATCAGGCAGTGGTCGTGGCACGCGGCCATCATCAGGTTCAGCGCCTCGAAGGGCACCCACAGCCCGAAGTTCTTCTCGTCCCCGGTCATGGCGCCCGGCTTCTTGATGCCCACCACATAGCTGGTCATGTTCAGCGCGTTCTGGTAGGTGCGAATCTGCCTCTCCGGGATGGTGGCCCCGAAGCCCTTCAGCAGCCGCCGGGCCACCGCCGCGAGCATCGCCATGTCGCGCCGGGCGAAGGGCACCAGCGCCGCACGCGCGTCCAGCTCGCGGATGTCCTCTATCAGGATCTCCATGGCCACGTTCATCCGCAGCAGCGCGTCCCGCTCGCTGGCGGTCAGCCGCTTCGTCTCGCTCATACCGCCCACACCCTTCCGCTTCGGCGAACCTTCGCCTCAAAGTCCGCCTGTTTGGGCTGGCAGATGTAGGCGGCGATGCTCCGCACGTCCACCATCTCCCCCGCGCAGGCCTCGCTCAGCCGGCCGTCCGCCAGCATGGCCCGCACGGTCTTTGTGCTCCGGCCCAGGATCCTGGCCGCCTGGGTCCGGGTGCATACCTCGCCGTATCGGCTCAGCATGTCGTTCATCCGGTCATTCGGTGTCATGGTGCCCTCCTCTCATCGCGTGGCGCCCAGCCGGTAATGCTGGAACAGCCTCACGGTCTGCTCGTCTATGCTCGCCCGAAACCTCATGTTCTCCCGGTAGTCGTCCAGCAGCATCGCGCCGCTGGTGCCCACCCTCCGGGCCATCTCGAACAGCAGCTCCATCCGCTGCGGCTCCCTCGCCCGGGTGAATCGCGCGAACAGGCTCTCATTGTTCAGCAGGGTGATGCCTCCGTACATTTCGCGCCCGCCCCCTTCAGGGCCACCTCGGCCCGGTCCGTCAGCTCGATCTCCATCACGTTGCCCTCGTGGGCCGGTTCCGCGCTGAACACGGGCCACTCGCCGTACAGCCGCACGATGTCGTCCAGCTCGGCGCTCTGCCGGGTGTTCACGGTGATCCGCGCCTTCAACCTCGGCGTCACCGGCACCACCACGCGCAGCTGCCGCGTGTCCACGATGGTCAGCAGGTCGTTCAGTGTAATCATGTTGGTTTGTCCTCCTCTCATTCAATCCACGCCCGGTCCGGCAGTGCGTTCAGCAGCCGGTCCAGCGCCTTTTCGTTCTCGCTCCTGTGAAAGTCGTACTCGCTGAAGCCCTCGGCCTCGGCCTTTTCGTACAGGTCCTCAATGGCCTTAACCTGCTGCAGCAGCGCGGTGTTCTGCTCCCGGAGGATGTCCATGGCAGCCTTCAGGTTGTCGTAGCGCAGCCGCAGGCTGATGAAGTTTACCGCGATCCGGAAGCACCGCCCCGCCGTGGCGATCAGCTCGTCCTTGGTCAGCCGCTTCAGCTTCCCGGCGGCTTCTCTCTCCGCCTGCTCCGACTGCCACCCCGGCTCCAGGCCGAAGTAGTCCTGTTCGTAGTCGTCGAAGCCGTACATGCCGCCGGTCACCGCGTCGGCGCCAATGCCAGCGAAGAACAGGTCGAAGCCCTCGGTCACGCCCATGGCCATGCTGAAGTCGTCCGTCAGGTCGTCCCGCATCTTCTCACACTGGCCTTCCAGGTCGGCGAACGCCGTCTTGAACTCCCAGGCGTCGTCGTCGTCCCCATCCAGCGCGTTCAGCAGCGTGTCCCAGCCATCCTCGCTGTCGCAGTACCAGTGCACCTCGGCGCACTCCTCCTCGATCTCCGTCAGCTGCGCCAGTATCTCGGGGATGTTCAGGTCCTTCACGGCGGGCTTGCGGTATCGCAGCGCGCGCGCCTTCTCCCGGCGCTTCTCCTCGGCCTTGGTCATGGTGTTGTCCTCCTTGGTCGGTCACTAAGTCAACGATGTGTTGACTTAATCGTCAAAAAAAATTTCCTGCACCGTGCGGTTGAAAAATGCCGCGATTTTGCGCTTGATGTCGTCCGTGGGGATGCGCGCCCCCGTTTCGTAGTTGAACACGGCCTGAGACGTTATGCCGATGGCCGCGCCGATCTCCTCGCGGCTCCTGTTCCCGCGCAGGGACCGCAAGCGTTCCCCGATCTTGCTTTTCTCCACGATTTCACCCCCTTCCGTCGTCAACAGATTGTATGATTATCATAGCACCGGCAGGGCTATAAGTCAACAGTTTGTTTATGCTTTTGTGTTACGAAACGTTGACATTTTAAACGATCTGTGGTAACATTATGTTGACGGCATCTTATATAAAAAGGAGGCGGGTTCATGTCAGATTTCAGCGTCCGCCTTGTTGCCCTACGTCAGCAAAAGGGCTACTCGCAAGAGCAGCTGGCGTTCAAAATGGGGGTCACCAAGCAGACCATCAGCAATTATGAGCGCGGTTTGCGAAGCCCCGACCGGGAAATGATGGAAAACCTGGCA
>JAFWBZ010000146.1 GCA_017537105.1 Clostridia bacterium
CGCCGAGCTGGCGCCCCGAGGCCCCGGTGCGCCGGGATTTCGAGCTGCAGGGCCATGTGCTGCGCGTGCACGGCCGCGCCGACGCCGTGTACATCGACGAGGAGATGGTCCGTGTCCAGGAGATCAAGACCACGTCGAAGGACCCGGCGATGATCCTGAAGGACGACTATCCGGAGCACTGGGCGCAGGCGGAGATCTACGCGGCGCTGTTCTGCCTGAACCATGGGCTGCACCGGGCGGAGGTCCGGCTGACCTATGCCCGGCTGGACGGAAAGCGCCGGGACTACTCCGAGGAATGCGACATTGGGACGCTGAGCGACCGGCTCTCGCACTGCATCCGCATCTACGTGGCCTGGGCCGTCGCGGTAGACGCCTGGAAGGAGGAGTCGCAGCCGACGCTGGAGCGCCTCGCCTTTCCCTACGACGACTACCGGGAGGGGCAGCGGGAGATGGCGCGCGCCGTGTACCGCGCGATGCGCCGCGGCGCCAACGCGCTGATCGAGGCGCCCACCGGCATCGGCAAGACGGCGGCCTCGCTCTACGGCGCGCTGAAGGCGCTGGGGCGGGGGTCTGTCACCGCGGTGTTCTATCTCACCGCGCGCACCACGGGGCGACAGGCCGCCGAGGACGCGCTGGACCGGATGCGCGAAGACGGGCTCCGACTTCGGTCGGTGACCATCACCGCCAAGGAGAAGTGCTGCCTGCTGGAGCAGCGGGACTGCCTGGGCTGCCCCTTCGCCGCCGGCTATTACGACCGCCGCCGGGATGCGCTGAAGGAGGCCCTGCGCATGCAGCGGCTGGACGCCGAGGCCATTCGCGGCCTGGCGCTGGACCACGAGCTCTGCCCTTTCGAGCTGTCGCTGGACATCTCGGAGACGGCGGACGTGATCATTTGCGACTACAACTACGCCTTCGATCCCCGGGTGCGGATCAAGCGCTACTTCGATTCCAAATCCCAGGCCGGTCTGCTGGTGGACGAAGCGCACAACCTGGCGGACCGGGCGCGGGAGATGTTCTCGGCGGAGCTCTCCGGAAGCCGACTCTTCGAGCTTCGCAAGCGGATACTGTCCTTCGAGGGCAGGGAGAGTCCGATGGTACAGCTGATGACGGAGCTTTTGAAGGCGCTGCGCTGCCCGGAAGACGCGGAGCTGGAGGCGGTCTCCGAGCTGCCGGAGGCGGCGGTGGAGGCCGCGCGGCGGTTTGTCGAGGTGGCCCAGGAGCTGCAGAGCGCGGAGCCGGAGGTCCGCGAGTTTGTCTACGACACCCAGTGGTTCGTCAACGTCTCGAAGCGGTTCGACGCGGAGTGCTACCGGGCGATGCTGCTGCCCCGGGAGCGCTGGATGACCGTGCGGCTGTGGTGCTTCGACCCGTCAAAGCACCTGCGGCGTGCGCTTTCGCGGGTGGGCGGCGCGGCGCTGTTCTCGGCGACGCTGGCGCCGATGGCATTCTACGCTTCCCAGCTCGGCGCAGACGGCGAGGCGGACGAGCAGGTCCGCCTGGAATCGCCGTTTCCGCGGGAGAACCTGAAGGTGCTCCGCCTGCCGGTGTCGGTGTCCATGAAGGACCGGGAGCGCACCCGCCACACGGTGGCCCAGGTGATCCACGCGATGGCCGAGGCGAAGCCGGGAAACTACATCGCCTGCTTTCCCTCCTACGCCTACATGGAACAGCTGTTCCGGTACTACCGCGGGCTGTGGCCCGGCGAGGACGCGATCTGCCAGGAGAGCCGCATGACCGAGGCCCAGCGGGCGGCGTTCATCGGGCGGTTTGTTCCAAATCCGAAGCGCAGTCTGGTGGCCTTCATTGTGCTGGGCGGCATCTTTGCCGAGGGCGTGGACCTGCCCGACGACCGGCTCTCCGGCGCGGCCATCGTGTCCACCGGCATGCCGCAGCTGAGCTTCGAGCGGGAGACGCTGAGCATGCTGCTGGACGACGCCGACGAGGGCGGGCGGGACGCCGCCTACACCTATCCGGGCTTTCGGCGGGTGCTGCAGGCCGCGGGCCGCGTGATCCGCACCGAGACCGACCGCGGCGTGGTGATCCTGATGGATACGCGCTACCGGCAGGAAAACTATCGGGCGCTGCTCCCGCCGCACTGGGAGGTGGAGGACGTGAAGCGCATGAGCGAACTCACGGAATCCCTGCGCCGCTTCTGGAACGGCGCGAAAGGGGAATAAAAGGAGAGCCGCCCGCGTTCAAAGCGCAGGCGGCTCAGTTCGTTGAAAAACCCCGGTTTTTCAACGAGGGAAGAAAACGCGAAAATTCGCGCACTGCGGTGACTCTGTTGAATCTTCGAATCAACAGAGTCAATCTGGCAAGCCAGACCGCAAACCCTTCGGGATTTGCGCCTTGCACACGAATTTTCTGACTGGCAGGTATTCATTTTTCTCCGAACGCACAGCCGCCGTTGCGCCTTCGCGC
>JAFWBZ010000005.1 GCA_017537105.1 Clostridia bacterium
GCCAATTACCGACGAAACCATCTTCGCCAAGATCGCCCACTTTTGCAACGTGAAGAGCGACTGCGTGATCGAAAACCGCACATTGCCGAACCTGTACGAGGCCCCGCTGATGCTGGAGGAGGCGCATCTGTCCGGCATCGTCTGTCGGGAGCTGGGCATCGACGCGCCGGCGCCGGACCTGGCGGAGTGGCGGGCGCTGGTGGCGCGCATCCATCACCAGTCGAAATCCGTCAGGATCGGCCTGGTGGGGAAGTATGTGCAGCTGCACGACGCCTATCTGTCCGTGGCGGAGGCCCTGCGCCACGCGGGCTATGCGCTGGACGGCGGAGGCTCCGCTTCCACAAAAGTGGAGATCGAATGGATCGATTCGGAGACGTTGACAGCGGATAACCACGTGGAAATCCTGTCAAAAGTGAGTGGCATCATCGTTCCCGGCGGCTTCGGCAGCCGGGGTATCGAGGGCATGATCCTGGCGGCGCGGTACGCCCGGGAGCACCACGTGCCCTATTTCGGCATCTGCCTGGGCATGCAGATCGCCGTGATCGAATACGCGCGGCACGTCGCGGGCCTCGAAAACGCCAATTCCCACGAGTTCGACGAACAGAGTCCCCATCAGGTGATCCACTACATGCCCGACCAGAACGACGACATCGACAAGGGCGGCACGCTGCGCCTGGGGAAGTACCCCTGTGTGCTGCGGCCAGGCACCGCCATCGCGGCCTGCTACGGCGCGACCGGGATCAGCGAGCGCCACCGCCACCGCTACGAGTTCAACAACGCCTACCGCGACGCGCTGACCTCCGCCGGCCTGACTCTCTCCGGCCTCTCCCCGGACGGGCGGCTGGTGGAGACCATCGAAATTCCCGGCGAGCGCTTCTTCATCGGCGTGCAGTACCACCCGGAGTTCAAGAGCCGTCCCAACAAGCCCCATCCGCTGTTTATGGGATTTGTCGGGGCAGCCTTGGATCCAGGCAATCACAAGGGCAGCTGAAATCCCTGGCGGGCAGGCGTCCATTTTTCTTCGAACGCACCGCCGCTACTGCGCTTACGCACTGTCGCCTCGCAAGGATGTGCAATGGCGCGACTGCTTACAAACGCAGGTGTTTGCTCCCGAAAAATGCAATTCTGACGTACAATGCCAAAGTTTGAAACCCTTTGGGTTTCAAAGTCTGGGCAAAGCCCAGACCGCGGACGGTTCAATCCAAAGGATTGAAGCGCTGCGCCGCCCAGAATGGATTGAAAATGGGGAGGCTTCACGCCTCCCCATACCTCTCGAAGGGTCTGCCAATGGTCTGAGGAATCAAGCCACCTTGATTCCTCATTTTTGAACAGGTTTTTCACGCAGCTGATTGGATATGGACACTTACATGGAGCTATGATATAATTGCGCTGTCAAAGAAAGCTGTATCTTCAACGACGACGCGGGATGTGACGGCCGGGAGGGGTGCACATGGGCAAAAAACCGACGATCCGGGACGTGGCGCAACTGGCCGGAGTCTCCGTGGCCACGGCCTCCCGGGTGCTGGGGAACCCGGACTATCCAGTGAGTGCCAGGACGCAGCAAAAGGTGCGCGGAGCCGCGGCAGCCCTGGACTATGTGGTCAACGACGCGGCCCGATCGCTGCGGAGGGAGGCCAGCCGGGACGTGGCGCTGGTGATTCCCAACGTGTCCAATCCCTTCTACCTGCAGACGATGCTGGGCATCGACGACGTACTGCTGAACAACGGCTGTAGCATGCTGCTGTGCAACACGATGGGCGACGCGGACCGGGAGCACCGGTGCCTGCGGCAGCTCTACGAGCGGCAGGTGCGGGGCGTGATCCTGTCGTCCGTGGACGAAAATGCCGCCGTTGTGGAGAAGTACCGCGGCAAGGGCATGAAGTTCGTCATGCTCGACCAGCGGCTGACGGACGACGAGAGCGTGGGGATCGGCTTCGATTCCCGGGCCGGCGCCCGGCTGGCGACGGACCACCTGATCGCCCAGGGCCACCGCAGCATCGCCTTCGCTACGCTGCCCAGGACCCGCTGGACGCGCACAGAGATGTTCAAGGGCTACCGCGATGCGCTGATGTCGGCGGAGCTGGTGTTCGACGAGGCGCTGGTCTACGAGGGTCTGCCCGATCCTGAGGACGAGCGTCGCGGGCCCGAACTGGGCGCAGGGCAGCGCATCGCCCGGGCGTTTTTGCGGGCGGGCCGGCCGGCCACGGCGATCCTGTGCGTCAACGACATGCTGGCCATCGGCGTGATTCAGACGCTGCTGGAATCCGGCGTGCGGGTGCCCCAGGATGTATCGGTGATGGGCTTCGACGACATCCCGCTGGCCGAAGTCTACGTGCCCGCGCTGACCACGGTGCGCTATCCCGCCGTCGAGACCGGCCGCATGGCCGCGCTGATGATGCTGGACAGCCTCAACAATCGCGAGCTCGATCTGCGCTTCTCGATGCGCCTGAACCCACAGCTCGTGGTGCGCCAAAGCGTCGCTCCGCCGCCGAAGGAAAAATAACCTACATTCAGCGCTGTGCCGGATCCATATCCGTGGGTTCGGTGCGGCGCCTGCGGTTTCTCAGGTTGCGGAAGCTGCTTCCGGCCGAGGTCGCCAGGCGGACAGAAAACGATTACTGCTCAAAACGCCACTTTATTTGTAAATCGCGCTTGCATTATTTTACAGGCAGCCATATAATATACATAAATATTATCATTGTCATATCAGCATTGCACGGATAATATGAATCAACCAGGTAAAGAAACTGACAAGCGCCGGTCATTGTGAAAGAAAACGTTTACTGTCGCTGAATCAGAATCGTTGGCGCGAAGGGCGCATCACGATAATTGAAACGGAGGGAAAATCATGAAAAGAGTCATCGCACTGCTTCTTGCCATGCTGCTGCTGGCGGCCCTGCCGGCCTGCGGCATTGCCGAGGAACTCCCGCCCATCAAGGTGGGCTGCATCCAGGACACCAGCGGCGGCGCGTCCATCGCCGGCCAGCCCAATGAGTGGGGTGTCAAGTACGCTGTCCAGTATCTCAATGACAACGGCGGCATCAACGGCCGCATGATCGAGCTGTACTGCCGCGACTGCCAGAACGACACCGAGGTCGGCGTGACCGCTTATCGCGAGCTGGTGGACGAGATCGAGGTGGACGCCATCATCGGCCCGCCGCTGTCCAACCCGGCCTCCGCGTGGGTGGAGCTGTCCGCCGAGGACGAGGTGCCGATCGTGGGTCACTTCATGGACGAGGTGTGCACCACCGATCCCGACACCGGCGAAGCCTATCCCTACATGTTCTTGGCGGAGCCCTCCTGCTCCGTGCAGAGCTATATTCTGGCCGAATATGCTATGAACGAGCTGGGCGTGAAGAGCGTTGCGACGTTGTTCAACACGTCCAACGCCTACGCCGTCGCCCACGAAAAACCGTTTGTCAGCTACATCAGCGCGCACGACGGCGAGGTGCTGGCGGAGGAGACCTTCACCTGGTCCGACACCGACTACAGCGCCCAGGCCATGAAAATCGCTCAGCTGAAGCCGGATGCGGTGTTGCTGTGTGACTATTGCAACCAGATGGTCACCGCCTATGACAACCTGCGCGAGGCGGGCTTTGAGGGTTATGTGCTGGGAGCCAACACCATGTACCCGCCCTTCAACACGCTGATCAAGAACAAGCTATACAACTGCTACTTCGTCCAGAACTACGACCTGCGGAGCGGCGAGATTGCGGACCTTCTGGCAATCCAGATGAAAGACACCGGCACTGACTATCCCACCTCCAACGTCGGCTTCGGCTGGGACGCCACCATGGTGCTGGCCAACGCTATGAAGCAGGCCAATGATCCCACAGACGGTCCGGAGGTGCGCGAGATCCTCGAGAACAACACCATTGAGGTGCCTTCCATCGGCGGTGCAAAGATCACCATTGATCCCGCGACTCATCGTCCGACCCGCGAGATGGGCATGTACATCGCCACCTACGACGCGGACAACCAGGTCGACTGCCTGGTCAACATGACCACTGATTACGTGGCCGAGTAATTCGGTGCACCATCCAAAAATCAACTTCAGGATGCGGGGCGGGCGCTTTGCCCGCCCCGATTGCCTAAGGAGCAAATGATATGATTCTCCAAATCCTCATCAGCGGCATATCGCTGGGTTCCGTGTACGCGCTGATCGCGGTGGGCTTCGCCATGGTGTACAGCAATCTCAAGTTCAGCAACTTTGCCCACGGCGGCATGATCAGCGCCTGCGCGTACATCGGCTACTACTTTCAGAACGCCTTCAGCACGCCGCCGCCGATCTGGCTCACCATACTCTTCACCGCGCTGTGCGGCGTGGTCATCGCGCTGCTCATCGACCTTCTGGCCTACCGGCGCATCCGCAAGAAGCAGGCCCACAACCTGTACTACTTCCTGGCGTCCATCACGGTGGCCATACTGATCGAGCAGATCCTGAACGTGTTCTTCGGCAAGAATACCTACGCATTCCCGGCCGTGTTCTCCAGCACGACCTTCCATATCGCCGGGCTGCGCTTCTCGTCCATCGACACGCTGATCCTGGGCGTGTCGCTGGTGATCCTGGCCATACTGCTCGGGATCATCAACCGGACGAAGATCGGCCTGGCCATCCGCACCGTGGCCATCAACCCCCAGACCAGCCGGCTGATGGGCATCAACTCCGGCGTGGTCATCATGACCGTATTCGCCATTGCCGGCGCGCTGGCGGGCATCTCGGGGGTGCTGCTGGGCATGCGCTATTCGGTCTACCCGTCGCTGGGCCAGTCGATGATGATCAAGGGCTTCATCGCCTCGGTGTTCGGTGGGCTGGGTAGTCTCAGCGGCGCGATTCTGGCCGCCGTGGGGCTGGGCATCATCGAGATGTTCCTGACCTACTTCTGCGGCGCGCTGGTCTCACCCATCATACTGTTCGGCTTCATGCTGGTGTTCCTCGCCGTGCGCCCGGAGGGTATCTTCGGCCGGTTCGCCAAGGACAAGGTCTGAGGAGGGACGTCATGAGCAACTATCAGATCTCGCTGGTCATCATGGCGTGCGTCTCGATGATCACGGTATGCGGCGTGTTCTGCATCACCAGCCTGGCGGGCATGTTCTCGCTGGGCCAGGCCGCCTACATGTCCATCAGCGCCTACCTGACCTTCTGCCTGGCGCGCTACCTGAAGCTGCCGCTGCTGCTGACGGCCTGCGCGGGCGTGGGCATCAGCGCCCTGGTGGCGCTCATCATCTCACTGCCCACGCTGAAACTGCGGCGGGACTACTTCGCGCTGCTGTCGGTGGGCTTCGCCCAGATGGTATCCGCCATCGTGATCCTGCTGGGGGACTGGACCAACGCCTCTGTGGGCTTCTCGAAGATCCCCAAGGTGAAGAACCTGGTTTACATCGTGCTGGGCATCACGGCGCTCATCATCTTCATGGTGCGCAATTTGAAGTACTCCCGCTTCGGCCGGATGCTGATCGCGCTCAAGACCGATGAGATTGCGGCCCGCAGCTTCGGCATCGACGTCTACCGGCTGAAGGTCAAGGTGTACGTGTTTGCGTCGATGCTCGCGGCGGTGGGCGGCATTCTGTACGGGCTGCGCAACCGCGTGATCTCGCCGGACGCCTTCGACTGGTCCCTGTCCGCGGAGATGCAGATCCTGCTGTTCTTAGGCGGCACGAACTCGCTGACGGGCTCCATGA
>JAFWBZ010000006.1 GCA_017537105.1 Clostridia bacterium
AGCGAGAGCGCGGTTGCTATGCCGCGCTCTCCATATTCAGAAGCGAATCAGTTCCAGCTCACCGTGCCGGTGGACGTGGTGACAATCTCGCCATTGGCGTCCAGCGGCTCGTAGTACAGGTCGTACATCTTCTCGTCGGCACGCTTCGGGTCGATGGCGCTGAAGGTCACGGCGTTGGTCGCCGCGCTCTTGTAGCTGTTGTCGAAGCCCGGCAGCGCGGTCACGCGGACGCGAGGAATGAACAGGTGCAGATAGCCCTTGACCGAGGACTCGGTGCAGTCGGTGCCACTGGAGTAGACCGGCCAGTGTGCGTACAGCGCGCCCTTGGCGGTGGTGGAGTTGGTCTTCACCGTGGCGACGGAGGCGCCGTTCACGCGGCGGCGATAGGCCACGCGCAGGGTGTCGCCCACGGCCACGTCGTTCTCCGCAAAGGTGATGACGGTATTGGGCGCGTTATCGCCGGTAGTCGTGATGACGACGCTGAACTTGCCCTCGGCAGCCTCGGCGGCCTCCTCAAAGCCGTTGATGCGCACAGAATTCTCCTGCACCTCGTAGGGCAGCGTGACCTTCAGGCCGGTGGTCACCTCGTAGAGCTTGCTCTCCAGCGTGGCGACGTCGCCCTTGACCATCTGCACGGCGTTGGCCATGGCGAACATGTCCAGGGTGAACTGGGAACTGGCGAAGGTGAATTCCAGCGCCTTGTCCGTCTCGATAAAGGCCAGCGGGTAGTTGCCCTGGCCGCCCGTGACGGACTACGTGTTGTTGGTGGCGTTCATGTTGGCGGTGTTGACCTCGTAGTAGGAGAACACCTTGCCGTCACAACGCTCAAAGTCGATGTTGGGGTTGTCGGCGATGTAGCCGCCGATCTGCTCGATGTACTGAGCCATAGTGTCTCGACCTCCTTATGGTTCGATGATGGTTATGTCCAGCCCTTTCCTTCGGGCGTAGACGATGGTTTCGCGAGTGCCGCCTTGCTGCTTGCCGTCGTATACCGCGATCAGGTGATCCGCTTCGTCCACCAGCCTCCGGTTACGCACGTGCATGCAGGCCAGCGTGTACTCCTCGCTGATGAGGATGACCTTGTCTGCTTCACCGAGGATATCTTGGTAGCGATCCCTCAGCGCCTTGTTCCAGGATGCCGCCTGCTTTCTGTAAGGTACGACCGCCCAAAGCTGGATGTCGTGCATCGGAAAGGCGTTTTTAAGCAGTATGACCTGCTCCGCAGCCCACAGGTCCACACCGTTCGCCATACCGGACAGGTAGATGGTCTGATCGGGCTGGAGATGCTTCTGTGCCGCGCAGAACAGCTTTCGCTTCAGCGTAGCGCAGTTGGGGTCTGATTCATCCTTGTAAGGCAGCTTTTCCAAGCGGTGACCTGTGAACGCGATTTTTCTCATACTCATTTCTCCCGTCGAATAATATCCCGCTGTCATTGTGCGGAAATACGCTTACAACGTAGTATTATACGCGGAACACTCATTTAATTCAACGTCCATTACTCACATAATAATAGTTAAGAACGTATTATTGTGAGGTTTTGACATGGGTGAACAGAAATATGACTACAAGGCAGTGGGGGAGCGCATTCGCCACAGGCGCATGGAACTGAACCTGACCCAAGCGGAATTGGCTGAAAAGATCAGCAGAGTCCCGAAGTATTGCGCTGATATTGAACGCGGGTATTGTGGGATGTCTATCGAAACCCTGCTTGCGTTCTGCAAAGCGCTGGAAGTTTCTCCGACGACGCTGCTGCTCGGCGAGCCAGTAGTGGATTTCGACACGACAGACGTGACTGCTCAGATCATCACAGCGCTTCCGGAGTGTTCTGACGAACAGAAGCAGAGTATTCTACAGACAATTCGCCTGTTCACAAAGCTGCGGAGATAGCTGGTTACCAGGTCGTCTTGTACGACAGCACCAGGTGATACCGCTTGTATCCGATGGTCCTTGCGCCGAGGTGATACTCGTCCTCGTACTGAAAGCGCAGGCCGCAGACGTGCTCCTTCCAGAGCAGCAGCTCCTTCAGACGCTGCGCGATCAGCTTGTCGCGCCGCTGCAGCCGGTCGTTGGTGGCGTTGTAGAGATTGCTTTCCTTGACGTAGATGTCAAAGGCCAGGATCTTCTTGGTGACATGCGGCGTGCCGAGCTTCGAGCCTTCCTCATCATAATAGATGATGCGCACATCCTCATCGACAACGGGCTCGTCCGGCATGGCGTCCTCGATGAAATACCTGGCGATGAACTCCCTGATGTTGTTCCGGCTCTTTGCCGGGATCATCATCAGGGTTTTCTATTCGTCGTCCGGGAACAGCACGTCGCGAATGACGTTGTTCCAGTTGTCGTGCCATGTTCTCAGTTTCTTCATCGGCTGCTCACCTGCACGTTTCCATAGTATGCGTTGTCGGGCACCGTGGCAAACACGAATTCTGTGATGTCGCCAAAATAGGTTTGCATGATCCGCATGGCGTTCTCGACGAACTGGTTGCCCGCCTGGTTGAATTCCGCAGGCAACAAGTATTCGCTCTTGGCGCGGGAGGGATGCTGCCCGGAGACATCGTCGTCCCAGACGCTTCTACCCGTGGGACCGGCGTGGATCGGAGCGTTGCCCGCAGCGCTGCCAGCGCCCACTTCCACGATCATGGCGCGTACCAGGTCGGCCTTGCCGGAAGGGGAGTAGCCGAAGTCCATGGAGACCGCGCTGTCGGAGACCGAAGAGGCAACTTTATCGAGCTTGGAGGCAAGCTCGTTGCGCCACGCGGGCTTACCGGGGCCTCCGCCGCCGACAGTCCTGTGAACCTCCTGCCGCATATGGATGAGCAGCTTTTGCCCCTCCAATTCCAGCGCGTTCTGGGCTTCATCCCGAAGGATGGACATGAGCGCCGCTTCGTTCAGCGAAAGCTGATTACAGGGATTGGTCATGGCTTGTCCTCCCCGGCGATCTTTCGCGCCATTAGGTTGAGTATCCCGTGTTCATGGGAGATGTCCAACTCTGTGCCCACCAGATCGACGATCCTGTAGCGGGAATGCAGCAGTTCAAACTCGTCGCTGGTGCGCAGCAGCTTTGTCCTGTCGTTCCACTGCACCTGTACGGTCAGCAGGTGATCCGCGCTGACGCCGGGCGAATTGTAGTTGGCGGCATAGTCAGGCCGCCCCGCGTACTCCGCAAAAACGCAGGGAATCGGAGGTGCGATGATTTCTTCGTGGGCTTCTTCTATCAGATATCCCCGCTCGTCCACCGTCTCGTCCACATGACGGGTGAAGGACAGCATGGCGTTGCAGACGATGGCCTGTGTGCTCTGGTTGTTGGGCATGTCCTGGACCGTCCAGTTCAGCATGAAGATGCGCCCGTCCTCACGGATCACGATATCGCCTTTCCTGATGCGCACGTCGTAACTGGTCTTGAAATTGGAGTTGGCGTCCGAGTTGCCGATCTTCGATTTCCAGTTGATTGAGAAGTACAGCGCCCGCAGGCGGATGGGCTCATAGTCCTCCACATCCTTGGCGTACCAGTCCCGGATCAGCTCAAAATCATAATTGGCGTGTGCGACATCCGTGTCCAGCCAGTCCTTGAAATCCTGCTCCTATTTCGGAGGGATATAGAACTTCAATGGCGATCACCTCACAGCAGCGTGTAGCGCACCATCTTGTAGTAGAGGATGCGCTGCCGGTTCGCCAGCTCCGCGAGGGTCTGGCTGATGTTCGCGTAGGGCTTGTCGGCGTTGGTGATCGTCATGGCGTCGGTGGAATAGCCGACGATTCGATTGACATCCGCCTGTACCTTGCGATAGAAGCCCATCTCCGCCGTAGTCAGGACGTATTCGTATTCGTCGGCGGTCAGTTCGAACTCGGATTCGGGATCGAACTGGAGATAGCGCCCGGTCATGACGTACAGATGCCGAACCGCCTGGGTAACCATCTCCAGATAGTCCGCGTCCTCCAGCTCCACCGGGGTGTCCTGCCATTCGGTGCGCTGCTTCAGCTCAGCCGCAAGTCGCTCGACATCCGTCATGACCGATCACCTCCGTCTCACTCCGCTTTGAGAAACTCCCGCTCGGGCAGCCGGTCCTGCAGCAGCTGGAGCTTGCTGGCGGGCAGGTCCATGGTCGCCGCCACGTCGCAGATGGCGTCCAGCAGGTAGCCCTCCTGGATGGTATCCAGCCAGGCCTTGATCTGCGCGGGGCGCTGACCCAGCTTCTTGCGGATCTCCTCCGCGTCGAGAGTAGGTTCAGACTCATCCTGGATGAAACCCAGCTGAACGGCCAGCGCCCGGTCCTCCAGCCGAAGCTGTTTCTCGCCCTCAAACAGCGCCGGAGCCATGCTGGCGGCATACTCGATATCGTCCCAGGCCATGGGAGTGAAGGAGCCCGGGTGGATCACGCGCTCCATGCCGCTCTGCAGAACCAGCCCGATGTCATACTTCCGGGGATTGTATACTCTGATCTTGTCCATTTCATCATCCTCTCTGGGGGAGCGGGATTGTTCCCGCTCCCCATGTACTCATCAGGTGGTGCTGTCCTTGTAGACGCTCATGGTGGGCGTCTTGCCGATCACGATGCCGGCGCCGAACCACTGATCCAGTCGAATCTCGTAGGCGAGATCGTCGATGTTGGTGGACTCGGTGGACTGCACGTCGCCCTCAAACACGACCTTCAGCGGGCGCATGTCCGCGGAGGCGGCAGAGGGAAGGATGTACAGGCGCTTCTCGTCGATGACGGGAGTCACATTGTCGGCCTTGTAGGGATTGATCAGGTTGATAACCTTCGCGCCGTAATAGGTGCCGATCAGGCCGGTGCGGTTGAGCTCCTCGATGATGGAAGGCGCATACTGCTGGGTAGCGGTGGCGGCGGTAAAGCCGGTCTGCTCCGCCAGCTTGCTGACGACGTAGATGTCGCCCAGGAGGGTGACTGCGCCGGTGCGCATCCAGTGCTGGATCATGGGATTCAGCACGCTCTTCACGATGCCTGCGCCGGTACCGTAGAAGGGCGTGGCCCAGTTGTCGGAAGCGCCGTGCAGCACGCTCTGGATGTACTCGATCTCCTTCGCGGACATTTCCAGCGAGGCGTCGCGGATCAGGTCGGCCATCTGGACGCGGCCGGTGCGCAGC
>JAFWBZ010000147.1 GCA_017537105.1 Clostridia bacterium
CACCGAGGAACACTTCAACACCTTCATTACTGGGGCGGACATCGCGCGGATCGCGGGCATGGGACTGGATCACGTGCGCCTGCCGGTGGATTACAACTGGATTGAGGACGAGGACGGGAACCCCATCGAGGCGGGCTATCAGCACATCGACGATTGCGCCGGGTGGTGTGCGGCGAACGACCTCAACCTGTTGATTGACCTGCACAAGGCCTTCGGCTATACCTTCGACCCGCTGGACGCGAACGCCGACCGGGAAATCTTCTTCCACGACGCGGCGCTGCAAGAGCGCTTCATCGCCCTGTGGCGCAGGATTGCCGGACGCTATGCCAGCCAGGGCCACGTGGCCTTTGAGCTCTTGAACGAGGTGGTTCCCGCCACGGTGGTGAACGCCTGGAATTCCATCGCCGACCGCGCCATCGCGGCCATCCGGGAGGTGGCCCCGACCGCCTGGGTCGTGGTGGGCGGCGTGCGCTACAACAACGTCAGGAGCGTGCCGCTGCTGGCCACGCCGCCGGACGAACGCGTGGTGTACAACTTCCACTGCTACGAGCCGATGGTATTCACCCACCAGAAGGCCTACTGGGTGGAGAATATGCCGAAGGATTTGGAGGTGGTCTACCCGGACGACCTGGAGAAATACCAGGCGCTGTCCAGGCAGCTCTCCTTCGACCTGGCCGGGGCCATCGCCGGGCAACCGGTGGAAGCCCTCGGCTTGCAGTTCTTCGAGGCGCTGTTTGCTCCGGCCATCGAAGCCGCCGGGCGCAACGGCGCGCCGCTGTACTGCGGGGAATATGGCGTGATCGACCAGGCGCCCGTGGATTCCGCGGTGCGCTGGCTGAAGGACATCAGCGCCGCCTTCGAGCGCCACGGCATCGGGCGGGCGCTGTGGAACTACAAGTGCAAGGACTTCGGCCTCGTCGACGCTCACTACGACGGCGTGCGGGAAGAGATCATCCGGTATCTGTGACGGATGGAGAGGGTCGTGCACCGAGACACGGACGGTTCTTTCGTCCTGTTATCATGAACAGACGTGATTAACGGTTCGGGATTTGTTGAGCAATGCGCTCGTCGAAACAAAAAGTTGACGCAAGAAATGGATACAGCTGTCAGACAAGAGGACCGTCGCTCCATCCATCCAGTAGATGGTCCCTCTGTTGTCAAGGGAAAAACCGTTCCCTCGTCTGTGCGTTCAGAGGTCCCGCAAAAAGGTTTCGATCAGCGCGTTGACGGTCTCCGGCGCGTCGGTGTTGGCGTTGTGGCCGGCGCCGCGGATCCATTCGATCGGGATGCCCGTCCTCCGGTGCCACGCCCGGTTGTAGCGGACGCAGGAGCCCGCGCGGTCCTTCTCCCCGCAGATGAGCAGCGCCGGGCAGCGGATCGCATAGGGGAGGTCGGCCTCCATCGCCTCCGCCAGCATGCGGAAGCCGTGGCCGGAGATGCGGGCGTAGCGGGCCTGGTCGCCGTCGTAGGTCATCATGATGTCGCGCATCAGCGCCCTGCCGTAGGCCGAGGTGGCGACGCCGCGGGTGCCGGATTTCAGCAGGGACTTCCACGGGTAGTGCCGGTAGACCGGCTCCATGCGCTTCAGAAGCCAGATCTCGGCGGCGGTGACGTATTCCCGCTGCAGCGGCGCGGAATCGATGGCGATGAAGCCCCGCAGCTTCTCCGGGAACAGCTGGGCGTACATCTGCCCGACGTATCCGCCCATGGACTGGCCCACGAGCACCGGCGCGGCGATGCCCTCCCGGGTCAGGATCCCGTCCAGCCAGCGCGCCTTGTCCCGCAGGTCGAAGGACGGCGCGAAGGGCCAGGACGCGGCGTGCTCCGGGGCGTCCCACACGAGCACGCGGCACTGGCCTTCGAAGTGCGCGATCTGCCGGTCAAACAGGCGGTGGTCCGCGGTCAGCCCCGGCAGGAACACCAGCGCCGGGCCGGAGTCTTGCGCTGCGTTCGTCCAATAGTGGATCGCGCCGCAGGGCGTGGCATACAGCTTTTCTTCCATATATATCGCTCCCGGAGTGGTGATTGCTGTGGGGCCGGCAGCGCCGGTCGAGACGACTGTGCCGGTCGCTCCGGCCGTGCCGGCAGCGCCGGTCGCTCCGGCCGTGCCGGTCGCTCCGGACAGGCCGGAGATCAGGGCCGGATTTCCACGACCAGCTCCGTCGATCCCTCCTCGAGGGAGTTGTGCTCGTCGTAGTGGATGTGCGCGCCCGGCGTCTCCTCCGCCAGCGCGGCGAGCTGGGCCGACAGCGAGCGCAGCCCCGCCCGGTTGGCGCTCAGGAGCACCGCGCCGTGGTCGACGGTCACGCGGATCGTGAAGCCCGGCTTCCATTCCATGTCCATGCGCGTTCAGTCCTTTCGTGGGGTTGGGGGGTTCCCGCGGGGCGCGGGCCTGCCGCGCGGCGGGGCTGGCTCTATTATAGCACGGCGCGCGCGCCGGCGCAACGCGGGGAGGGGAGACGGGAGGGAAGTGGGTTAAAAGTAGGTTAAATGCGGGGATTCACAAAAAATTCACAGGAATTGCCCGATTCTTAATTTGCATATTGGAGGCGGGTGGGCTATAATAGTAAAGTCGTGTGCAGGGCTATCCATGTGCCTTTTTGCCGGAAAGGGCGTGGATGGAAGGGCCTGCGCAGGGTGACAGAATGGGATGAACCGGAAGGTTGCGGCGGGGTTTTCCGCCCCTGCCGGTAATTTCCGGGGACCAGGTCCGACAATCGGACGACGGAGCTCATGCCCGTCGAA
>JAFWBZ010000148.1 GCA_017537105.1 Clostridia bacterium
CAGCGGAGCCGCTGCCCTCCGCGACGGCGCCTGCGAGCGATGCGGCAGTTTCTCCGGAGGAGACAGCGGACGCGGCGGCCAGCGCGTCGCAGGCGGCGAAGAAGGTGTCCACCATCGTCTACTACCAGGACAACTACGGCTACCTGGTGCCGGTGATGTGCTCCGTGCCGCTGCAGGACGGCATCGCCAAGGCGACGCTGGGCATGATGGTGCAGTCGGCGGACAACGACATGCAGGCCGCGCGGCTGGGGTTCAGGACGGTGCTGCCGGAGGGCACGGACATCGACCTGGACATCTCCGGCGGCCTGGCGCGGATCGACCTGGGGCCGGAGGTGCTGCACATGGCGGATGCGGCGGCGGAGACCAACATGGTCAACGCCGTGGTGCAGGCGCTGACGGAGTTTGACACCGTGAAGCGGGTGGAATTTCTGATCGACGGCCAGCGGCGGGAGACGCTGCCCCACGGCACGAAGGTCTCCGGAACCTTCACCCGCGGCGACATCAACCTGGAGGCCGCCGAGCCCACGCTGAGCCTCGAGGGGGCGAAGTCCGTGCGGCTGTACTTCCCGGCGGATTCGGGCGCGGTGATCGTCCCCGTGACCCGGGTGGTGGGCGCCGGCGCGGACATCAACACGGCGGTGCTGGAGCTGGCCAAGGGTCCCTCCGGGGATCAGATGCTGGAGAGCGTGGTGCCGCCCGGATGCGGGCTCATCGACGTGCAGGTGGAGAACCGCGTGGCCAAGCTGAACTTCACCGGGGAATTCGTGAACCTGGTGCAGAATTCCGACGGCGGCCGGCTGGCGCTGAAGGCGCTGGTGCTGACCTGCACCCAGTTCGACGGCATCGACGCGGTCGAGATCTACGTGGACGGGCAGAAGTACGACGCCAGCCAGGGCGAGCTCGGCGTACCCAGCTTCATGAACATCGCCGATTCCATCGTCTACGACGCCCTGCAGACCCAGTCCAGCCTGCTCTTCGACATGGATTGACCGGATTTTTCGCGCGAAGCCCGAGCGACCGTCGGGCTTCGCGCTTTTCATGATTTGCGCGTCGGCGGGCGGAGGCCGGCGCTGCGCCGACAATCGTTTACGCAGAACCGGTTGACAACGGCGCGGGAATCGTGAATAATACACACAGGCAATGGAAACGGGAGGCAAAACCACATGGAAACGACGGAAAGGGCGGCGGACGCGCTGCGGCTCGTGCGCATCGCACCGGACTATACCGAGATGGCGGCGGGCTCCGTGCTGATCTCCTGCGGGCGGACCCGCGTGATCTGCACCGCGTCGGTGCAGGAGGGCGTGCCCGGCTTTCTGAAGGGCAAGGGAAAGGGCTGGCTCACCGCGGAATACGCCATGCTGCCTGGCTCCACGCCCCAGCGCAAGGCGCGCGACGGCGTGAAGAAGGATGGCCGCGGCGTGGAGATCCAGCGGCTGATCGGGCGCTCGCTGCGTGCGGCCTGTGACCTGACCCGGCTGGGCGAGCGCACCGTCTACATCGACTGCGACGTCATCCAGGCCGACGGCGGCACCCGCACGGCGTCCATCACCGGCGCGTTCGTGGCGCTGTGCCTGGCGGTGGACCGACTGCTGCAGCAGGGCGTGCTGGTGGATTCCCCGATCGTGCGCCAGGTCGCGGCGGTGTCCGTGGGCGTGGTGGACGACGTGTGCACGCTGGATCTGGAGTACGCCCAGGACAGCCGCGCGCAGGTGGACATGAACATCGTGATGACGCGGGACGCCGATGGCGCGCTGGGCTTCGTGGAGGTGCAGGGCACCGGCGAGGGCCGAAGCTATACCCGGGGAGAATTGGATCGGCTGCTGGTGCTGGGCGAGAAGGGCATCCTGGAGCTGATGGACGCGCAGACCGCCGCGCTGGGCGAGCGGGCCGCGGTCATCGGCAAAAAGCCCCGGCTGGTGCTGGCCAGCAACAACTTCGGCAAGCTCCGGGAGCTCCGGCAGATGCTGGGAGATCGTTTCGACGTCTTCTCGATGCGCGAGCTGGGCATTCAGATGGACGTGGAGGAGACGGGGGAGACCTTCGAGGAGAACGCGCTGCTCAAGGCCCACGCGTTGATGGGACTCAGCCGCTGCGCCACGCTGGCGGACGACTCCGGCCTGTGCGTGGATCAGCTGGGCGGGCGGCCCGGCGTGCACTCCGCCCGCTACTGCGGCGTGCACGGCGACGACGAGGCCAACAACCGCCTGCTGCTGCAGGAGCTTTCGGACAAGCCCGCGCCCCACAGGGCCCACTATGGCGCGGCGGTGGCGCTGTGCCGGCCGGGACACGAGGACATCGTGGTCTACGGGCGCTGCGACGGCGAGATTCTCGGCGAGTACCGCGGCGAGGGCGGCTTCGGCTACGACCCGCTGTTCCTGTCCGACGACCTGGGCGTGACCTTCGCGGAGGCCTCTCCCGAGGCGAAGAACGGCGTGTCCCACCGCGCGCGGGCCATCGCCAAGGTGCTCGAGGCGCTGGAGGCCGGGCATGATTAGGCTGGGCATCGTCTCGGACAGCCACGACACGCCGGTCTGGCTGGAGCCCTTCCTGGCCCTGGCCAACCGGGAGCGCTACGACGCGGTGTTCCACCTGGGCGACGGCCGCGGGGATGTGCGCTGGCTGGCGAAGCGGCTGAACATGCCGCTGATCTCCGTCGCCGGCAACTGCGACTACGGCTCCAGCGGCCCGCGGGAGGCGCTGGAGACCTTCGAGGGCCACCGCATCCTGGCGGTCCACGGCCACAAATACGACGTCCGCTGGGGGCTGGAGCGGCTGTCCTACCGGGCGGAGGAGCTCTGCGCGGACATCGCGCTGTACGGCCACACCCACGAGGCCCAGGCGAGCTTCGTCGGCCCGGTGCTGACGCTGAACCCCGGCGCGCTGCTGCACGGCGAATACGCCGAACTGCTGCTGGACGGCAGGCGCGTCACCCCGTACCTGAAGAATCTGAGGGAGGCACAAAAATGATCAGGCACATCGTGATGTTCAAAATCAAGGACGAATACAAGGACGAGATTCCACAGCTGGTGCAAAATTTCTACGGCATGAAGGGCCGCATCGAGGGCATGCTGGAGCTGGAGGCCGGCGCGGACATCCTGCACAGCGAGCGCAGCTACGACCTGGCGCTGGTCACGCTGTTTGAAAACCGGGAGGCCTTCGACGCCTACCAGACCCACCCGGTGCACATGCCGGTCAAGAAGCGCATGCACGAGGTTCGCAGCGGCTCAGTGGCCTGCGATTTCGAGGTCTGAGAGGGGGCGCCACCGTGGAGAGAAGGGCATTTATCGTTCGCATCCCCGAGAACCGACGGAAGTCTGTTGACGACAGACTGAAGTCTGCTTGTAAATCGCTGTTGGATGCCGCGGAGCGACTGGGCGTCGGCAACTTCTCCGTGTGGGGCGTGGCGGACCTTCTGCTGTGCTACGGCGAGGAGTCGCGGGACGGCGCGGCGGGCGCGCTGGCCGCGGAGCTCATGGATGCGCTGGACGGCGCGGGCGAATTGCTGTGCGCGCCGGGCACGATGCGTCTGATGTACCATGACATCGGCGTCGTGCGTGCGGACAAGTCGCTCATCCGCCACCGCGTGTTCATGACGAAGCTCAAGCCCGGCTGCGAGGAGGAGTACAAGCGCCGCCACGACGGTCTTATCGAGGCCCGGGGCGGGAAGATCTCCGAGGGTCCGGACAGCAACTTCACCATCTGGTATGGCGCGGGCTACATCTTCGGCTACGACGAAAAGGTGAAGTCCTTCGACCACGAGCCCACCGAGGCGGAGAAGGCCGCAGACATCGCCTGGGAGACCCGCCAGCTGGAGATCATGGACTGGCTGACCGACGACGTGGACTGGATCAGCGGCGAGCGGCACGAGCCTATCCGTCGGCTGGTGTGACGGCACGATCGAAAGTGATGAGCTTTGGGCGGGAGAGAAAACGCCCTGCTGATCGGGATTTGAGTTGGACAGCCTTTTCAGAAGCTGGTATACTGGTTTTATAATTCGAGATAAGGGAGCCCGCAAATGACGAGGATATACATTCGCGCGGGGATGTCGCCGCTGAAGCCTGTTTCCGTGGGGGATGCCGTGCAGCAAGACCTGTTCGGCTTCAATACGGGCAACCTTGTGTTCCAGTACAGCACCTTTCGCACCCTGATGCGGGAAGACACCGATTTTGATGCCCGATGGCCAAAACAGGTGCTCGGCGTACCCGGCGGCGTGGAGCAGTTGAACGAGACCTGCGACTTCGCGGTGTTCCCGATGGCTGATGCGTTCCGCTCGGATTACAACCTGAGAGCTCTGGCGAACATGATCCGCAAGCTGAGGGTCCCGTGCGTGGTGATCGGTTGCGGGCTGAAGGCCAATTCACCGGACGACATCAAAAAAGGCTTCCCGTTCGACGACGATGTGCGCGCGTTTATGGACGCCGTATTGGACAAGTCGGCGCTGGTGGGGCTTCGGGGGGAGTATACCGCGGAATACCTGCAGCGCCTGGGCTATGTGCCGGAGCGGCATTTTACGGTCATCGGCTGCCCCTCCATGTTCTTGCACGGGCCGGTGATGCCCGAACCCAGGGTAAAACCCATCGACGAAAGCATCCGGCTGAGCATCAACACCCGCATGACCCAGAACCCGGCGCTGAACTCGATGATTCGAAACGCAGAGGCACGCTTTCCAAACTACCATTTGGTGCTGCAGGTACGGCCTGAGCTGGCCATGATTGCCTACGGTGTGCCTAACATCGTCAAAGGAGCGGAGCGGGACACCACCGGGTTCTATCCCTGCTTCCCATGGCACAGGGATGTGCGCAGCGGTCGTGCCATTGGCTTCACCGAGGCGCGGACGTGGTTCGACTACATGAAGGATGTCGATTACTGTTTCGGCAGCCGCATCCATGGGAATATCGCGGCGGTGATCAACGGTGTTCCCAGCTATGTGTTCACTGTGGACACCCGCATGGAAGAGCTGTGTCGCTGGTCGAACATCAACTACATGCGCGTCGACCAGGTGACCGACGCCATCGACATCCGCGACATCCTGGAGAATACGGATTTTCGTTCGGTTTGCCGGGGCCATCGGCAGCGCTTCGATCACTATGTGGACTTTCTGAACCAAAACGGTCTGCCGCACATCTATCAAAATGGAGAGAATCCGGATCGGGCGCCCCTGGACATGGCCTTGGAGAAGCTGCCCATGGGAGGCGTCGTCCACCGCGGCTGTATGCATTCCGTCGAGGCCTGCAGGCGGTGGCTGGAGACCGGATTGACTGTAGTCAAGAGGCGCTTGAAGGGATAATAATCAGCCTGCCAAGGAGCAACCATCGGGGAAATATCGGTGTGGCAGCGCCCTTCTGATGTCCAATCGGGCCTGGCGACATGTGCGTCTGGTCCGAGGGCATTTTGGGGTAGGGAGCCTGCCGACCAGAGCA
>JAFWBZ010000149.1 GCA_017537105.1 Clostridia bacterium
GCGGTAGGGCGTACGCCCATATCGCCAGGTGATCGCATTATTCTTGCTGGTAAAACCGAATTCACCGTGGTTGAGCTTGCCGTAAAATAACTTGCAATACGCGATTGCGTGCTCAAAGCCCCTGGCGACGAGAGATTGCAAAACGCCCGCGCATTTGCGCGGGCGCCGGACGCCTGTTTTTTGTCGTCAGCGGTGAAGCTCAAAATCGCGGCGATAGGCGCTGGGCGTGACGCCAGTGTAGTGGGAAAAGTGACGGGAGAAGGAGTAGGGGCTGGAAAACCCGGCGATCTCCGCGATGTCCGCGATGCTGTACTTGGAGTCGGTGAGCAGCTTGCAGATCTCCTTGATACGGATCTGCACGATCAGCTGGTTCAGCGTACAGCCGAAGAGTTCTCGGCAGATGCGGGAGGCCTGGCGAACGCTCAGGCCCAGGGTCTCCGCCACGTCCGAGACGGAGATGCTGCTGAACATCTTTTCGTTGATGCAGGAGAGGACCTGGTTCATCCGGCGGCCGTCTTCCGATTCGCGCAGCCGCTGGGCGCGGTTCTTCGTGCTGGACGCCAGGGCGTCGACGATCTCCAGCAGCAGCGTGTGCACGATGCTCCCGGTGGACACCGAGGTGGTCAGATCGCTGGTGTTCGACTTGTGCATGAGCGCCAGGGCCAGCTCGTGGAAGGTCTGCGTCTCCCGGGCGGAGGTGGGCTGGCGGGTGCCGTTGAAGGTCCCGTCGATGAGCTCGCTGTGGGAGGAGATGTCAAACCCGATGACCAGCTTCCGCGTGAAGGGCGCCGGGTCGTCGATGCTGTGGGAGATGCCCGCGGGAATGAAGATGAACTCTCCCGGGCCGCAGATCAGCGGCTCGAAGGCGCTGCCGAAGGAGAAGCGCAGCTCGCCCTCGTAGACGTAGTGCAGTTCGTGTACGGTGTGCTTGTGGTGGGAGGTGGACAGGGATTCCTCGTCCGAGGAGCGGATGCGGCACCAGGAGACCGTGGAGCGCATGGCGTCGCTGGTGATCGACAGGTTCAGGCTGGGCAGCATGCTCGGAAGCGAGCCGCCGCGTCCCCTCGCGGGAATGATCGGCGCGTTTTCCATGGTGTCCTCCCGTTTTTCTCCCTGCCGGAGCCCTCAGGATTCCGCGGGGCGTTGCTTTCTCTATCATTCACCGCGATTATAGCGGATGTCCATTTTAAAGGCAATAATAATGTCTTAAATTGGTATTTATTTGGCCCTTCATGATATTGCCGTTGCAGGTGCATTCTTTTTATAATAAATACAACAGAATGGATGGAAAACCGCCGGCCCGGATTGTGTATTCGGCGAAGCATGGGACGGCGGTATTGAGAAAACAGGCGCAGTCGGACGCTGCGCCGGGAACCCGAACAAATGTCGCATGATGTAGGAGAAGGAGGAGAGGAATGAAAGACATTCTGCGCAAGATCAACGACAATTTCGAGCGGTGGTGCATGATGCTCCTGTTCGTGCTGCTGTTCCTGATTGTCATGGCCGGGATCATTTCGAGGACGATCTTCAACAGTCCGTTCACCTGGACGGAGGAGGCGGCCCGGCTGGCCTTCATCTGGATGATCTTTATGGGCATTTCCTATGGCACAAAATACGACAATCACATCAATGTGACCATCCTGCTGGACAAGATGCCCCGGAAGGTGGCCTGTGGCTTCACGATCTTCTGGGACGTGGTGGCGCTGGTGCTGTATGTGTGGGTGAGCTTCTTCGGCGTCAAGTACATCGGCTACATGGCGGGCTCGAAGACCAGCGTGCTGCGCATCGATCAGGGGCTGACCACCTCGATCGTCGCCTTCAGCGGTATCCTGAACTGCTACCGGATCATCGAGAAGATGGTCAAGGTGCACATCCCCAGTTTTAAGGAGGCGAAATAAATGAGCGCCGCATTCATTGCCTTTCTGGCCATCTTCGTCGTGTTCCTGTTCTTCGGCGCGCCCATCTATCTGTCGCTGCTGACCAGCGGTCTGGCCTACGTGTTCATCCACGGCGGCATCGATAACATGGCCGTCATCGCCAAGATGTACGGCAGCCTGAACAACTTCGTGCTGCTGGCCATCCCGATGTTCATGATGGCGGGCAAGATCATGAACACCGGCGGCATCACCGACCGCATCTTCGGCTTCTGCCGCTCGCTGCTGGGCCATTTCCCCGGCGGCCTGGCCTACGTGAACATCCTGTCCTCCTTCATCTTCTCCGGCATGTCCGGCTCCGCGCTTGCGGACGTGGGCGGCCTGGGCGCGGTAGAAATCAAGGCCATGCGCGACGAGGGCTACGAGGACGACTTCATCTTCGGCGTCACGGCGGCGTCGGCCACCATGGGCCCCATCGTGCCGCCTTCGATCCCGATGGTCATCTACGGCGCGGCGGCCAGCGTGTCGGTGGGTACGCTGTTCATGGCGGGCGTCGGCCCGGGCATCGTCATCGCGCTGGTGCTGGGCGTGTACGTGTTCATGACGGCGAGGAAGCGCAAGTATCCGGTGCATCCGCGCAGCTCCCTGAAGGACGTGGGCCGCTGGTTCATGAAGAGCTTCTGGGCCCTGCTGATGATCGTGATCATCCTGGGCGGCATCTCCTCCGGCCTGTTCACCCCCACGGAGGCCTCCTGCATCTCGATTGCCTATTGCATCCTGGCAGTGTGCGGCATCTACCGCGACATGAAGCCCAAGGAGCTGGTGCACTGCGTCAGCGAGACCGTGGTGGACATCGTGCCCGCGCTGGCCATCGTGTGCTCGGCGTCGCTGTTCGGCTGGGTGCTGCAGTTTGAGCACCTGGGCAAGCTGATCCTGAACGGCATGCTGTCGTTGACCACCAACAAGTGGCTGATCCTGCTGATGATCGACCTCATCCTGCTGTTCTTCGGCATGATCCTGGACTCCACGCCCACCATCCTGCTGCTGGTGCCCATCTTCCAGCCGCTGGTGCGCCAGGTCGGCATCTCCGAGATCCATCTGGGCGTCGTGGTCGTGCTGAACCTGATGATCGGCCTGATGACGCCGCCCTACGGCCAGTCCCTGTTCATGCTGTCCGGCGCCACGAAGACGCCGTTCAACAAGGTCGTCAAATACATCGCCCCGTGGCTGATCCCGATGTTCATCGCCCTGGTGCTGGTGACGTTCTTCCCGTGGATCTGCCTGACCATCCCGAGAATCTTCGGCATGGGCGTATAGCGAACGGTTGCTTTGCGGTCCCCGGCGGGGCCGCTGAAGGGAGAACCCAAACAAAAAACATGGAGGGAAAGAAACATGAAGAAGATCCTGTGCCTGGCCATCGCGCTGCTGCTGGCGGTGTCCGCGTTCGCGGCGCTCGCCGAGTCCACCGAACACTATCCCGGCTTCGACGTGCAGTATCGTGAAGGCGATCCCGCGGCCAACGCCGACGTGGAAATCACCTCGACCGACAAGATCATGTGGACCGTCGCCGTGTGCGTCACTGAGGACAATCCCCAGTCCGTGGCCGTGACCCGCATCGGCGAGGAGCTGGCCGAGAAGACCGGCGGCAACTTCACCTGGGACATCTTCTACAACTCCGAGCTGGGCTCTGAGGGCGAGGCCGTCGAGCTGTGCCGCAACAACACCGTGCAGTTCGTCACCTCCAACGTCACCACGATGCCCGACTATGTGGAGCGCATCGGCGTGTACGCGCTGCCCTATCTGTTCCACTCCGCCGAGGACCAGCTGAACTACCTGGCCACGGCCCCCGTCGCCTTCGAGATGTGGAAGGACTTGGAGGCGCAGTCCAACCTGGTCACCCTGGGCTTCCAGTGCTCCGGCTCCCGCTGCCTGTCCACCAAGGGCGTCAAGCAGATCGCCTCTCCGGCTGACCTGAAGGGCATCAAGATCCGCTGCATGGGCGCGCAGGTCTGGCAGGATGTCATCGCGGCCCTGGGCGCCACGCCGGTGCCGGTGGCCTACACCGAGCTGTACACCGCGCTGCAGACCGGCGTCGTGTCCGGCCAGGACAACCCCGCCTCCAACACCGTGGACGGCAAGTTCTACGAGGTGCTGGACACCTTCTATGAGACCAACCACTGCTTCCTGATCTCCGGCTTCTACACCAACACCACCGCGTGGGACAAGCTGCCCGAGGACTACAAGGCGCTGCTGTCCGGTCTGTGCCAGAAGTATCTGGGCGACCAGTACAAGATCGACATCGACGCCTTCACCGAGGACTGCTACAAGGTGATGGAGGAGGCCGGCGTGAAGATCGTGGGCCAGGACGAGCTGGATATGGACGCCTTCTACGCCTCCGCCGCCGAGATGATCGAGGCGAACTACATGAGCGACGAAGCCTACAAGACCACCATCGAGGACGTCAACGCCACCTTCGGCTATTGATGGCTTCACAGGACCCGTGAATTCAGGGCCTCTCCTTCTCCTCTGAGGGGGAGAGGCCGATTTCTGAAACCGACCATACAGGAGGATGCACCATGGCAAGCGTATTGGTCTCCGCATCGCATTTTGATACCCTCTGTCAGGACGCCTGGAAGCTCTTCGCCGACAGCGGCCTGAAGGTGATCTTCGATCCCGCCCGCTCCTTCCCCGCCTATTCGTCCGAGGAAATCGAAGCGATGCCCGAGCGCGAGGACATCGTCGCCGCGCTGATCGGCATGGACGACTTCCGGGACGAGCGAAAGTACAAGGCGCTGCCCAACCTGAAGGCCGTGGCCAAGTTCGGCGTGGGCGTGGACAACATCGACGGCGCGCTGGCGAAGCGGTACGGCGTCGTGGCGCTGAACGCGCCCGGCCAGAATTCCAACGCCGTGGCGGAGCTGACGGTGGGCTTCATGCTGGACCTGCTGCGCCACGTGGTGCCGCTGCACAAGGAGATGGAGAAGGGCCGCTGGCCCCGCTTCATGGGCACCGAGCTCAAGGGCAAGACCGTGGGCCTGCTGGGCTTCGGCGCCATCGCCCGCCTGGTGGCGAAGAAGCTGCAGTGCTTCGACGTGGAGGTGCTGGCCTACGACCTGTACCCCAATGAGAAGGCTGCCGCGGAGCTGGGCGTGACCATGACGGATCTGCAGTCCGTCATCACCCGCAGCGACATCGTGAGCATCCACATCCCGGCGACGCCGGAGACCCACCACCTGTTCAACCGGGAGACCATCGCGACCATGAAGGACGGCGCCTTCCTGGTCAATGCCGCCCGCGGCGCGCTGGTGGACCTGGACGACCTGGCCGACGCCCTGCAGAGCGGCAAGCTGGCCGGCGCGGCGCTGGACGCCTTCGAGGTGGAGCCGCTGCCGCTGGACGCCCCGATCCTGCAGTGCGAGAACATCGTGCTCACGCCCCACACCGGCGCGGAGACCCGGGAGTCCTACTACAACGTCAGCATGACCACTGCCACGGACATTCTTCGCGTGCTGAAGGGCGAGACGCCGAAGTTCCAGGTGAACCGCTGATCGGGGAAATCCCCATAAGGAGGACGAGCCATGCTGCTGGAGGGAAGGATCGCCGTCGTCACCGGCGCCGGGACCGGCATCGGCAAGGCGGTGGCGCTGAAGCTGGCCGGCGAGGGCGCTACGGTCTGCTTGCTGGGGCGGACGGAGGCGCGGCTGCGCGAGGCCGGGCAGGAGATCGCCGCCCGGGGCGGCGCCTGGGCCGCGTATCGCTGCGACGTGACGGACGCCGCGCAGATCGGGGAGACCGTCGCGCGCATCCTGGACGACCACGGCAGGATCGACATCCTGGTGAACAACGCCGGCATTTCCCGGGAGATGCCCTTCCTGGACATGCCCGTGGAGACCTTTGACGAGATCCTGGTGACCAACCTGCGCTCGGTGATGCTGGTGATGAAGGCCGTGCTGCCCGCCATGGTGCGGCAGCAGTCCGGCAGCGTCGTCAACATCGGCTCCGGCGCGGCCCTGCGCGGCCTGCCTGGCAGCGCCGCCTACTCGGCGTCCAAGGCCGGCGTGGTGGCCCTGACGCAGGCGGTGGGGGACGAGCTGCGCCCCCAGGGCATCCGGATCAACGCCATCTGCCCCGGCCCCGTGGACACCGAGCTGTTCCGGAAATCGGAGCGCCGGGCCTTTATCCTGCAGGCGGGCGGAGATCTCTTCGACCCGGAGAGCGTCGCCAACGGCGTGCTGTTCCTGGCCTCCGACCTGTCCGGGTGCACGAACAGCCAGACCCTGGTGATGCGCGGCTTCAACCGCTGGTAACGCCATGAAAAACCCCTGCTCCTTGAAAGAGGGGCGAAAGGAGAGAGAGATATGCAGAAACTCTATGGAACCGTAGTGCCGATTGTCACGCCCCTCACCGATGCGGATACCATCGACACCGAATCTTTGCGCCGGCTCGTCGACCACGTGATCGACGGCGGACTCCAGTGCCTGTACCCCTGCGGAACCACCGGCGAGATGATGTATCTGACGGTGGAGGAGCGCAAGCTGGTGGCGGAGGTCACCGTGCAGCAGGCCGCCGGCCGGGTGCCAGTGTTCGTGCACGTGGGTGCCTGGAACCTGAAGGACACCATCGAGCTGGCGCAGCACGCCGAGAAGATCGGCGCGGACGGCATCGGCGTGGTGACGCCCGCCTTCTACAAGCTGAGCGACCAGGGCCTGGTGGACTTCTACATCGCCGTGGCCAACAGCGTGTCCAGGGACTTCCCGGTGTACATGTACGCCATCCCGCAGAACGCCATCAACGACGTGAACCCGGCGGTGTGCGAGGCGGTGGCCGCGGCATGCCCCAACGTGCTGGGCATCAAGTACAGCTATCCGGACTTCACGAAGCTGCAGCAGTTCATGCTGGTCAAGAACGAGACCTTCAGCGTGCTGGTGGGCCCCGACCACCTGTTTGAGGCGCTCTGCGCCGTGGGCGGCGACGGCGTGGTTTCCGGCAACGCCATGATCGTGCGCGAGCACTACGCGGCCGTCTGGGACGCCATTCAGAAGAAGGACTTCGACCTGGCGACCAAGTACCAGCGCCGCACCAACGTGCTGAACGCCACGATGTGCGCCATCAACAACATCGCGGCCTACAAGGTCATCCTGAAGGATGAGGGCGTGATCGCCACCAGCAACATGCGCCGCCCGATGGAGAAGCTGACCCCCGAGCAGGAGCAGGCGCTGCTGGCCCGGATGAAGGAGCTGGATTACAAGAAGGTCCTGGTGGACTGAGATCTTACAGGATATCTGAGCCCCGGAGGCATTGCGCCCCCGGGGCTTTGTCGCGGGGCGGTGCGAGGGGCGCTTTACCGGATTGACGTCATTATTTTACGATGGCAGCGCGGTGCACAGACGTTGTGTTTTTCACGCGCTTATGGTATGATAGAGGGCACAAATACGGCGCAATCCGCGATGAGGAGGTTGAGTATGAACGAGTACAACGAAATCGGCGCGCGCCTGCGGGAGCTGCGCGAGGTCAGCGACTACACCATCGAGGAACTGGCGGCGGAGCTGAAGCTCAGCCCGGAGCTGTACGCCTCCTACGAGGAAAACGGCAAGGACATTCCCATCAGCGTGATCTACGAGATCGCCAACAAATTCAAGGTGGACTTCACCGAGATCGTCACCGGCCAGAGCGCCAAGCTGGAGACCTACCACCTCATCCGCAAGGGCGGCGGCAAGATCATCAACCGCAATCCGGAGTACCACTTCGAGGACCTGGCCTTCCGCTACGCCAACAAGATCATGCAGCCGCTGCTGGTGACGCTGGAGCCCTCGGACGCAGTGGCCAAGCTCATCACCCACCCGGGCCAGGAGTTCAACCTGGTGCTGGAGGGTACCGTGATCGTGACCCTGGGCGACCGGGACTTCACCCTCAACGAAGGCGATTCCATCTACTTCAACCCCACCATTCCCCACGGCCAGCGCTGCGGCAGCGCCGGGGAGCGGGCGCGGTTTTTGACGGTGATCGCGGAGTAATGCACGAGTGACGGCACAGGGAGGCAGAGGTCTTTGAATTACTTGTTGAACAAATACTTGCCCCAGATCGAGTTTGACAGCTACGAGGAGTTCCGGGAGAAGTTCACCATCAACGTGCCGGAGGACTTCAACTTCGGCTTCGACGTGGTGGACGCCTGGGCGAACGAGGAGCCCGACAAGCGGGCGCTGGTGTGGGTCAACGAGGAGGACGAGGAGCGCATCTTCACCTTCACCGACGTCAAGCGCCTGTCCAACCGCGTGGCCAACTTCTTCCGGAGCCTGGGGCTCAGGAAGGGCGACGTGGTGATGATGATACTGCGCCGCCGCTGGGAATACTGGATTTGCGCCACCGCGCTCCACAAGCTTGGCGTCATCCTGATCCCCGCCACGCTGCAGCTGACGAAAAAGGACATCGTCTATCGCGGCAACGCCGCCGAGGTCAAGGCGGTGGTCTGCGTGGACGACGACTTCGTCGTCGCGCAGATGGAGGCCTCCGCGCCGGAGATCCCGTCCCTGCAAAACAGGATCCTCGTGGGAAAGCCCCGGGAGGGCTGGCTGGACCTGCACGCGGAGATGGAAAAGTTTCCGGAGACCTTCGACCGACCCGCCGGCGATCAGGCGACCCGCTGGGACGACGTGATGCTGGTGTACTTCACCAGCGGCACCACCGGCATGCCCAAGCTGGTGCAGCACAACTTCGCCTATCCGCTGGGCCACATCGTCACCGCGAAGTACTGGCAGCACGTGGAGGAGAACCGCCTGCACATGAGCGTGTCCGACTCCGGCTGGGCCAAGTTCGGCTGGGGCAAGATCTACGGCCAGTGGCTCTGCGGCGCGACCATCTTCTGCTACGACATGACCGGGAAGTTCAACCCGAAGAACCTGCTTTCCAAGGTGGCGAAGTACCGGGTGA
>JAFWBZ010000150.1 GCA_017537105.1 Clostridia bacterium
CCCGCGGCCTGGAACGCCTTCGGCATGGACAAGGAGGGCGCCGACTATCGCGCCTGCGCGAACTACGGTCCGTTCTACAAGAAGTAAGCCTCAAACACAACAAACCGCCCGCTTCCGGATTGCCGGAGGCGGGCGGTTTTTTTGCGCGCCGTTACTTCACGACACCCTTTTGCAGGATGATGTTGGCGTACAGCGCGGTTTCGCCGGTGGCGACAACGGCGAAGGCCTTCTTCGCCACGTCGTAGAACTGGAATCGCTCGATGTGGCCGATCTTCGTGCCGGGCTCGTATTTCTCCACGATCTTCGCGTACTCGTCCCAGATGGGCGTCTCCACGTCGTCGCCGGGGACGACCTCCATCAGGGAGACGGGCGCCTCCACGTAGGGGTCCAGCGGGAAGAGCTGCAGAATGGCGTCCAGGATCTCCGGCACGCCGTGGCCGTCGAGGCGGACGAGCTGGCAGTCCTTCGCGATGGCGGCGGCGGGGAAGTTGCCGTCGCCGATGACGAGGGTGTCGCCGTGGCCCATTTCCATCAGGATCTTCAGCAGTTCGGGGGAGAGTATGGACGGGATTCCTTTCAGCATACGAACACTCCTTTTTTGTCGATTTCTTCGGATTTGATTATAGGGGTTTTCCCGGCGCAAGTCAAGAAAACCGGGTTATTCCGCCATGTGGCGGATGGGTGCGATTTCCGGCAGCGCGCCGAAGCGGTAGAAGCTGCGGGCGTTTTCGCCGAGGAAGCGGCGCTTTTCTTCGGGCGTCAGCAGGTCGCTGCGATCCAGAAAGTCCCAGCTCATGCGGTAGGTGATGGCGGTCATCGTGCGGGGGTAATCCGAGCCCCACATCAGCTTGTCGATGCCCACCAGGTCCCGGGCCTCCGCGATGGCGCGCACGGCGGAGGGATAGGGATAGAACTCCGCGTTGAACAGCCAGGTGATGCCACCGCTCTCGATGCGCACGTTGGGGTGGCGGGCGAGCAGGATCTGCTCCCGCCAGCCGTCCACCGTGACCATGCCGAAGTGACCGATGGCGACGCGCAGCTTCGGGTGCTGCTGGAGCATCTCCCGCAGGGAGGCCACCTGGCCGTCGCCCTCGAGCATGTCGATGCCGATGAACTTGTCCTCTCGCTCGGCCTGCGCGAATATGTCCGCGTGATGGGTCAGGTCGGTGTCGGCGAGCCGGCCGCCGCACAGCTTGATGCCGTCCATGCCCCGGGTGTCCACCGGCCCCTTCTCCTCGTAGAGCGCGCAGACCCGAATGCGGTCACCGTGGTCCCGGCGCACCCGGCGCAGGTAGGCGTCCTGGCTGCCGTCCATGTATTCCTGGGTGACCACCGCGCCGGAGACCTGCGCAAAGTCCATGTTGGAAAGCAGCTTCGAGGCGGTGTTGCGGCCGTCGGTCATGTAGGGCGGCAGCATCTGCCGGACCTCCCCGGCCAGCATGCTGCGTCCGCCGCCCAGCGGGTAGACGGGCTGCCCGTCGATCCAGCCCGCCTGCTTCTTCCAGAGATGTACGTGCGCATCGATGATCATGGCGCTCCTCCTATCTCGTCCGGTCGACGTAGCGCTCGTTCCAGAGCACCGCCGTCTTCATCGGCGCGCCCTTGGCGTAGATCTCCTCTTCGTAGGCGCGGATGGGGTCGGCGATGAAGTGCTCCTTGTCGATCAGGGCCACGATTTCATCGTAGCGGCTCTGCGCCAGCATGTGGATGGCCGCCTCCATGTGGTCCTGCCGGAAGTTGATGGAGCCGAAGATCAGGTGGTTTTCGAAGCCAAAGGGCATGGTGTCGAAAGAGACGCGGGGGCCCAGCGAAAAGCTGTTGTAGATGCCGTTGCAGCCCAGCACCCCATGTTCAAAGGCGACGGCGTGCTCTGCGCTGCCGCCGCTGGTGCCGATGAACATCGTCGCCCGGCCGCCGAGCGCCTCGCAAAGGGCGCGCGCCAGTTCCTTCGGATCGCTGTAGGTGTTCTGCACGTAGATGCCGCCGGTCTGCTCCAGCGCGAAACGCACCTTGGGACTGTCGGCGGCGCTGCGGGCCACCAGCACGATCCGGGCATTGGGATGCGCGCGGCGGATGACGTCGCCCACGAACATGCCCGTGGTGCCCAGGCCGAAGATCACCGTGCGGTCGAAGATCTCGTCCGACGCGATGGCACGGGCCTCCTCCAGTCCGCAGCCCCTCCGGCGGGCTACCTGGCGGAAGTTGTGGGCGCCGCCCAGGTCCTCCATGCGCTCCAGCTGGAACAGCATGCAGGAAAACGGGTCCGGAAAGACCATGCGCTTGGCGAAGGAGAGATCCAGCCGTCCGCCGTGCACGTGGCCCTCGGGAATGTCCAGCAGCATGTCCGGGTTGACGTACATCCGGTCGCAGAACAGGCCGTCCGCCTGGTCGCAGCCGTATTCAAAATAGCGCTCCTCCTCGGTATAGCGGGTGGGATCGACGCAGTCTCCGCCGCGGATCAGCACGATGGCAAAACGGTTCTGCGAGGGGACCCACACCACGCCCTCGTGGCCGTTGATCAGCCGTCGCTGGCCCTCGGGAAATTTGGCGTCCAGCGCGCCCCGACGGCCCATCTGCATGAGCTCGTAGTCGGTGCCGCAGAAGCCCACGATGACCGGCTCCACCGGGATGCCGGGCTGCCTCGGCTCGCCGTGCAGGCGCTGCCGGGGCGGGTTGATCAGCTCGACCTCGCCGTAGACCAGGGGCCGGTCGGGGTCGTTTTGAAAATAGGTTCCAAATGCCTTCATGCGCTGCCTCCATCGCTCCGCGCACGATGCGCGGAAAGTACTGCCTCTATTATACAAGTCCGCGCGCCCACCGTCAACCGCGCGGCCCGGGAATTCGGCGCGGGTGCATTGTGGAATGCAGCCGCGCATTGCGCGCTGCAAAAACGTTCACAGATTGTTCATCGGCAAATTAGCACTCGCCTCTTGACAGTGCTAACAAAAATGCGTATAATATCAGGTGAACGGAGGGAAGGGGATTCCGAAGCGGAATAACCGCCCGAAGTTCGGGGTACAACATACAGACGGATCGGTCGGAGACGGCCGGCACGTCAAAGGAGGTATGCGTTATGTTGATGCCGAGTATCTTTGCTGAGAATCTGTTTGATGAGTTCTTCGAGGACTTCCCGATGCCCCGCGAGTTCAGGAACATCGACCGCAGGCTGTATGGCAAGAACGCCGCCCGAGAGATGAAGACGGACGTACACGAGCACGAGGATCACTACGAAGTGGATATCGACCTGCCGGGCTTCAAGAAGGATGAGATCACGCTGACGCTGGAAAACGGCTATCTGACGGTCAACGCCGCCAAGGGCGTGGACAAGGACGAGACCGACAAGAGAGGCAAGCTCATTCGCCAGGAGCGCTATGCCGGCGCGCTGCAGAGGAGCTTCTACGTGGGCGACGCGCTCACGGAGCAGGACATCGCCGCGAAGTTTGAAAACGGCGTGCTGAGCCTGAGCGTGCCGAAGCAGGAGGCGAGAAAGCTTCCCGAGAAGAAGGTCATCATGATCGAAGGCTGACGGCTGCCGCGCCGGCGACAGCAGTCAAAACCCCCGCTGCCTTTGGGCGGCGGGGACTTTTTATGCCATTTACGCTCCGGGGCGGGAGTTGAAAACCCGGATCGGACGTGCTATGATAGAGAAACCGGGCGATTCGCGAAAGGGGGGAGCGGCTTGAGGCTGTTCATCGCCATACCGCTGGACGGTGCGCTGCGCGCGGCCGTGCAATCCGTGCAGGATGATTTTCGCCGGTGCGGCGTGCGGGGGAACTACACGAAGGCCGAGAATCTCCACCTGACGCTGGCGTTCATCGGCGAGCATCCGGATGCCGACGGCGTGCTGGAGGTCCTCGACGCCGTGCCCTTTGCGCCCTTCGAGCTCCGGCTCGAGGGCATCGGTGCCTTCGGCGACCTGTGGTGGCTGGGGATTCAGCGGAGCGCGGCCCTGGAGGCCTATGTACGGCGGCTGCGCCGGGCGCTGGCCGCGGCGGGCATCCCCTTTGACCGCAAGCGGTTTTCGCCCCACATCACGCTGGTGCGGCGGGCGGATCGCGATGGCCGGGACATGCCCGGATTTGCAGTGCCGGAGGCGGGCATGCGGGTGGAGCACATCGCCCTGATGCGTTCAGACCGCGGGCGGGACGGCATGATCTACACGGAAATCGAATCCGGGAGGCGCGTATGATCTACATCGGCTGCCACCTGTCGGTGACCCGGGGCTACGAGGCCATGGGCCGGACCATGCTGGAATTCGGCGGGAATACCTTCGCCTGGTTCACCCGGAATCCCCGGGGCGGGAAGACGCGGGACGTGGACCCCGAAGACGCCGCGGCGCTGAACGCCCTGCTGCGGCGGGAGGGCTTTGGCCCGATGGTGGCCCACGGAAGCTATACCATGAATCTCTGCGCGGCCAATCCCGTGACCCGGGCAAACGGCACAGACATGCTGGCGCGGGACCTGGAGCGCATGGCGCTGTTTCCGGGCAGCCTGTACAACTTCCATCCCGGCGCGCACACCGGGCAGGGCGTGGAGCGGGGCATCGCGCAGATTGCGGAGGCGCTCAACGGCGCCATGGGGCCGGAGCCGCGCACCACGGTGCTGCTGGAGACCATGGCGGGCAAGGGCTCGGAGGTGGGCGGCTGCTTTGAGGAGCTGCGGGAGATCCTCGACCGGGCGGCGCATCCCGAGCGGCTGGGCGTGTGCTTCGACACCTG
This sequence comes from Clostridia bacterium, assembly GCA_017537105.1. Lineage (GTDB taxonomy): Bacteria > Bacillota > Clostridia > Christensenellales > Aristaeellaceae > UBA2862. The sequence continues at coordinate 4,719 of JAFWBZ010000150.1, forward strand.
CCACACATGGGACGCGGGCTACGACATCGCGGAGGACCTGGACGGCGTGCTGACGCGGTTTGATAAGGTCGTCGGCCTGGACCGGCTGCGGGCGGTGCACTTCAACGACAGCAAGAACGCCCGGGGCTCCCGCAAAGACCGCCACGAGAAGCTGGGGCAGGGCTGCATCGGCATGGAGGCGCTGCGGCGCGTCGCGATGCATCCGGCGCTGCAGGGCCTCCCGTTCATCCTGGAGACGCCCAACGACGACGCGGGCTACCGCCGGGAGATCCACACGGTGCTCGATTGGATGGAATCGCGGGGATGAGGCATTGGAGGAACGCGGATCGCATCGAAGGGAGGGGCTTTTGTGCCGTGGTACGGATGGGTTTTGCTGGCCTGCCTGGTCATCGGGCCCTTTGACGCGCTCTACCTGTACATCCGGGCGGGTCGGCGCCGGGAGGCGCTGAAGCGCGGTTCGAAGGGTGCCCCGGAGCCGTCGCTGGAGGAGGCCCTGGAGGGCTACCATTTCTATGCCACGGGCGTGTCCACCCATGCGTTTTTCTCGGGGGACGAGCGGGTGTGCGCCGTGTCCCGGGCAGCGCTGCCGGGCCAGCCGGCGTCGATCTCGGCGGAGGGCGTCGATTGGATCCTTTTCCGGGAACGCGAAGCGAACGGCGTGTTCGCGGTGCTGGACCGGGCGACGGGCGCGCAGGTGGCGGAGGTGGAGCCGTGGCCGGACGGCGCGGGCTTTTCGCTGTGCGCGTCCGAGGGCAGCCTGGAGGGGCGCATCGGGACCGACGCGATCACCTGCACCCTGGACGGGCGGACGGTCGTCCGAATCGAGCAGGCCTTCGACGCGCAGCGCGTCCGGGAAATGTACGGGAATTTCTTCCCCCGCCGCTGCGTTGCGCGGTGCGCGGCGGAGCTGCCGCCGACCCTGCGAACGCTGGCGCTGTGCGCGCCGTTCGCAGGGATCGCGGACCTCGGAATATGGGAATGACAGGGACGCCGGAGCGGTTCAGCCGCTCCGGCGTCCATTGGGTTGGAGGGATTTTGTTTTACTTATCCAGGATCTCCAGGGTGACCTGCAAATCCAGGGTGGTGTAGCCGCCGCCCACGGTCAACGTGCCGTTGCTGCTGCCGTAGTTGCTGCTGTTGTCGTCGTTGCCGTAGCCATAGCCGCCGTAGCCGCCGAACCCGCCGAAGCCGAAGCCGAAGGGCCAGTTGCCGTAGTAGTTATTGCCGTTGCCGTAATAGTTGTTGTTGACCATGCCGGCGTTGTTGTAGCGCACCACGGTGACGGTCACGGTGTCGCCGGGCTGGAACTTGTCCAGCAGGGTGGTCAGTTCGCGCAGGGACTTGATGCGCTCGCCGTTGATGGCGGTGATGAAGTCATACTGCTTGATGCCGGCCTTCTGGGCGGGGCTGTCGTCGTTGACGGAGTAGACGCACACGCTGGCGGGTGCATAGTCGTTCATCGGCTCGTCCGGGCCATCGTAGTCGCCCACGGTGACGCCCATCTGCGGACGCAGCACCTTGCCGTTTTCGATCAGCTGCTGGGCGATGGGGTAGGCGGTCTCGATCGGGATGGCGAAGCCCAGGCCCTCATAGCTGGTGGAGGAGTAGTAGGAACCGGCGTACTTCAGGGTGTTGATGCCGATCAGGTTGCCCTGGTAGTCGAACAGGCCGCCGCCGGAGTTGCCGGAGTTGATGGCCGCGTCGTGCTGGATGTAGTCCACGTTGCGGGTGGTGTTGTCGCTGGAGACGCTGGTGCGCTGCAGGGCGGAGATGATGCCCTGGGTCACGGTGTTGGCCAGCACCTCGCCGCCGGGATTGCCGATGGCGATGACGGTGGAGCCGACCTTCAGGCTCTCGCTGGAGCCGATGGAGACGGGCACCAGGGTGTCGGCCTGATCGGTGACCTTCAGCACCGCCAGGTCCAGGGAGGAGTCCGCGCCGGCCAGCGTCGCGTCCACCTTGTCGCCGGAGGGCATCAGCACCTGGTAGGCGTTGCCGTCTCCGATGACGTGATAGTTGGTCAGCACGTAGCCGCCCTCGGCGATGACCACGCCGCTGCCCTGGGCCAGCATTTTGTCCTGTACGCCGTAGTTGCGGTCCCAGTCCTGGGTGTTGGTGATGATGCCGACCACGGAGTTGGCGTTCTTCTCGGCGACGTAGATCGCCGGGCTGGTGTCGATGACGGGCGAGCCCGCAGCGGAGACGTTGGTGTTCTCGTCGGTGGCCTCGGCGCTGGCCGCGACCAGCTTCGGCATGCCGTTCAGGGCGAACACGCCGCCGATGGCGAGCGCACACACCAGCATCAGGGACATGAGCAGCATCGCACCGGAATGGTGCTTCCGGACATTCCTGCGATGGTTTCTGCGAACGTTGTTTGCATATTTCATAATTGGCAGCTCCTTTCAAAGCCCATGGGTCGGATGTTTTGCGGCACCGGGAAACGGATTCCCGCTTGCTGGGATTATTATATGGTCAGGATAGATCAAAGTCAATAAACAAACCTTCGATGATTTGTGAACAAACTGAAAATCCTGAATCGCCGCAAACAGTATTCGCTGGGTCGCGCGTTTTTCATGCGCGCAGGCCGGGCGATGAGGAAAGAAAGGACGCATGCCCCGCGCGCGCACGCGCGCGAAGCGATCACTGGGTCGGCGCGCCTTCGGCAGGGGACTCCGGCTTGTACCACTGCTTGCGGTAGGTGCGGGGCGTGATGCCCTCGTATTTTCGGAAGATGCTGTCGAAGTAGGTGGCGGTATAGCCCACCTCCTCCGCGACCTGGATCATCGGGATGCCCGTCGTGCGCAGCAGGTGCTTGGCGCGGGCCAGGCGCGTGCGCGCCAGATATTCGTTGGGGGAAAACCCGGTGTAGCGCTTGAACAGCTTTTGCAGGTGATATTTGTTGATGGAAAAGAACTGTGCGAGGTGGTCCAGCGTGATGTCGTCGCGGTAGTGGGCGTCGATGTACTCCCGAATGCCCGAGACGTAGTGGGGGATCTGCTGGACGCTGACCGTCTTGCCCGCGCACCGGATGCAGCTCGCCATCAGCTGCGTCAGGTAGCCGGAGGCCTGGATGTCGTCCCGCGGGGTCCTGCCGCCGCTGCGGTAGAGCTCGAACAGGCTGCCGAAGAGGGTGGAGAAGGAGTCCTCCAGGCCCGGCGACACCACCGGGGAGCCCTGGTTTTGCTCCAGGAAGGTCTCGTAGTAGGTCTGCGCAGTCGCACCGTACAGGTGTACCCACAGCACGTGCCAATGCCCGGTCTCCGGCGCGGTGCAGTAGTAGTGCGGCCGCTGGCAGTCCAGCCAGAACAGCGTTCCCGGCTGCAGCGCGTGGGTCGCGCCGTTGTAGGTCAGGCTGGATGAACAGGAATGGCGGTAGCAAATGTTACCGGGCACTGCCCGGAAAAATACAAACAGTGCCAACACAGACATCGGCCCCATGCTCTACGGGGCCGATGGATGAACAGGAATGGCGGTAGCAAATGTCACCGGGCACTGCCCGGCGGAAGCAAATGTCACCGGGCACCGCCCGGCGGTATCAAATGTCATCGGGCACCGCCCGGTCAGCGGGCGGCGCGCAGCACGCCCTGGCTGTAGCGGGCCACCAGCAATTCACGGATCCGCGTCATGCAGGCGAGCATGTCCGCCTGGGCGAGGTCGGTGGGAGCCTCATTGCGGAATGCGCTCTCGTAGGCGCTGAAGGCAGTGTTGATCGAGCTGATGTCGGCGTCGGTCAGCAGCCGGTAGCGCGCGCCGAAGGACTTGGTCAGGGCTTCGTTCAGGGTGGTTGAGGCGATGAAGTAGTTTTTCATCTGGGGGATGACGGCGTTTCTGAGATCTGCGTTGGGAACCGTGGTCATGTCGAAGGTCTGAATCAACATATACAGATTCGAGTACAGTGATTCACCCAGATCGCTGCGCACCGTGGTATAATTGCGTTGCATATTCACCCGCATATTGGCGGATATGCAGAGGACCACGATCAATGCCACCACCAGCGCGAGGCAGGCGCCGAGCAGCAGCTTTTCCCGCCGACTCATTTCTGAGAAATCAGGCAGGCTTGCCTTGAGCTTTTCCATTGTGTCGACCCTCCCGAATGATTTGTCACAGGATAGTATATGTGCCTCAACAAATGTATATGCATTGCATACGATAATAAAAATACGACGGTTTATGCATCGAATCCTGCCGCGATTTGTGAAAATAAATGCATATATGCAGCGAATACTCACATGTATATTTCATTATTTATGCATTGAAGCACAATGGGCGCACAATGGGGCTGCATTGTCGTCATATTTTCCAGGGCCGGGAATTGCGCGACGGGCGGGGAAATGCTATAATCAGAGGAGAAAAGAAAAGGAGGTCAGGCCATGCGCTACAGAGAATTCGGAGGAAAGCGGACTGCGGTGGTCGCGCTGGGCAGCACAGACTTCGGTGGGCGCTTTTCCGAGGGACAGTGCCGCGAATTCATGGACGCCTACGAGGCCATCGGCGGCAACTTTCTGGACACCGCGAGGATCTACGGGGATTTTGTCGGAAAGCGGCAGGGCGAGAGCGAAAAGGTGATCGGACGCTGGCTGGAGGCGCGGGACCGGGACGCCTTCTTCCTGAGCACCAAGGGCGCGCATCCGGACCCCGACCACATGGAGATCGGCCGGCTGAGCCGCGGGGAGGTCACCGACGACTTCTGCCGCAGCCTCGAGAACCTGCGCACCGATTACGTGGACATCTATTGGCTGCACCGCGACGATCGCTCCCGCGCCGTGGGGGACATCGTGGAGACGCTGAACAGCCTGCTGGAAACCGGCGGCACGCGGCTGGTGGGCGTGTCCAACTGGTCCCCGGAGCGAATCCGGGAGGCCAATGTCTACGCCGCCGCCCACGGCCTGCACGGCATCGACGCCAACCAGCCCCGATACAGCCTGGCGCGGCAGATGACCGTGGAGGATCCGACGCTCTACCCGATGGACGCGGAGACGGACCGGCTCCACCGGGAGACCGGCCTGACGCTGGTGCCCTTCTCCTCCCAGGCCAAAGGGTTCTTCTCCAAGCTCTTCGCGCTGGGGCCGGAGGGCCTGCCCGAAAAGACCCGGCGCCGCTTCTACTGCCCCGGGAACCTGGAGATCTACGAGCGCGTCCTACGGGTGCGCGAGGAGACGGGGCTCTCCGTGGGCGCCATCGCCCTGGCGTTTTTGACCTGTCAGCCCTATCCGACGTTCCCGCTGGCGGGCGTCAGCCGCGTGAGCCAGGTCGAGGCGCTGGCCGAGGCGGGGGACGCGGTGATCACCGATGCGCAGCGGGACTACCTGTTTCACTTTTAGGCCATTCACTGCAAAAAGGTGCGGGGGCATCGAAATCTGTTCGATGTCCCCGCGCCGTTTTTCTCAGATCTTCTTCAGGGAAAACTCCGGAACCCTGTTTTCGACGACGTCTTCCAGCGTAATGCCGTTCAGGTATTCGAATATCAGCCGGTTCAGCCCCTGCCATATGGGCAGCGTCTGGCAGCCCTCCCGGCGGGGACAGGTGTTCACCGGCGTCTCCAGACAGCTCACCGGCGCGAGCGAGCCCTCGACGGCGGCGAGGATTTCGGAGACGGTGTACGCCCCGGTGGGCCGGGCGAGCATGTAGCCGCCCTGATATCCGCGCACGGCGCGCAGCATGCCGCACTGGCTCAGGTGGAGTGCGATCTGCTCCAGGTATTTTTTGGAAATTTCCTGCCGGGCAGCGATGTCCTTGAGCGCCACATAGCCCTTGTGCTGGTTCTGGGCGATATCCATCATCATTCGAAGCGCATAGCGCCCTTTGGTAGACAGTTTCATTTCTTCTCCTCCCCCTGAACGGGCGTGAATCGATAATCCACCCGGCGATGGCAGAATCCATCGCGCCCGCTCTGTACATTATCATATCATGCAGAGAAGGTTATTTCAAGGTAATGCCGCGTTTTTGTCAGCGCGTTAACGCGGAAACAGGCGGCAAAATCGCGCGGGACAACAAAAGGGAGCCCGGCTTCTTCAAGCGAGGCTCCCTTGTCGGCCCTGTCCTTACGCCAGAGGCTCTGCCTTGACCTTGGCCAGGTGCACGAAGCGCGGCAGGCTGTTTTCCTTGGGCAGCTGGGTCTCGCCCTGGATCAGCGGCAGCGCGTAGTCGATGAAGTCCTTGGTCAGGCCGTCGCCGGTCTCGGTGATCCACTCCAGCGGCACCTTCTTCTCGGTATTGGCCACGTCGGTCAGCTCGAAGAGCTTGATGTTACAGACGTAGTTGCCGTTGGCGTCGTAGCTGCGCTCGAAGCCCACCATCTTGTCGGTGATGCTCGCCACGGCGTTGTCCACGGCGGCCTTGCCGGCGGCGAAGGACTCGTCGATGTCGGTCTGGGAGGCGGAGTGCGCCGCGCAGCGCTGCAGCAGGCTCAGCTCGATGCCGCGCACCTTGGCGCCGGTGGCCGCCTTCATGTGGCTGGCCAGGAAGGAGGCCAGGCCGCCCAGCTGGGTGTGGCCGAAGGCGTCCTTGGCCGCATTGGC
>JAFWBZ010000151.1 GCA_017537105.1 Clostridia bacterium
TGGAGACAATCCGCGCGCCCCGTCGATCCTGGGGCGCGCGTCTGCCGTGGCGGGGGGACGGGGGGACGGCGGGAATGTCGCAAAAAGGTTACTGGGAACAGCGCCAGGGGGCACGGGGGCGCCCGGAATGTCACAGAGATGTTGTGGATTTCGCCGCAGTTTGTATTGACATTTTTCCTTGTTTTGTTTACAATACTGATAATGGTATACCATGTGGGGGGAGAAGGCCCCGCGTGGCACTGAGAAACAAAGAGGGGGAGGGGTGCACATGGTGAACGAAGCCGGAGGACAGGAAGTGTTCATCAGCCTCAAAAACGTGTCCAAGACCTTTCCGGGCGTCAAGGCGCTGCAGAACATCAATTTTGACGTTCGCAGGGGCGAGGTTCACGGCCTGATCGGCGAAAACGGCGCCGGAAAGTCCACGCTGATCAAGGTGCTGGCGGGCGTATACCAGCCGGACCCGGGCGCGTAGATCACCATCGAGGGCCAGCGCTTTGAGCAGCTGACACCCACGGAGTCCATGCGGCGGGGCATCATGGTGATCTATCAGGATTTCTCGCTGTTCCCGACGCTGACGGTGAAGGAAAACATCGCCTTCAGCGAGCAGATCGACAAAAAGCGCCGCATCGTCAACTGGAAGGAGATCGAGGAGACCAGCAAGCGCGCCCTGGGCATCCTGGGCGTGGACATCGACCTGAACGCCAAGCTGGGCTCGCTGTCCACGGCGAAGCAGCAGCTGGTGGCCATCGCCCGCGCGCTGGTCTACGACGCGAAGCTGCTGGTCATGGACGAGCCCACCAGCGCGCTGTCCTCGGGCGAGGTGCAGCATCTGTTCAAGATCATGAACGAGCTGAAGGCCCGCGGGCTGGGCATCATCTTCATCAGCCACAAGCTGGACGAGCTGTTCGCCATCTGCGACCGCATGTCCGTCATCCGCGACGGCCAGTACATCGGCATGCGCAACAACGGCGAGACCACGACGGGCGAGATCATCACCATGATGGTCGGCCGCGAGATCGTGGAGGAGCACGTGGGCGGCACGAACATCGGCGACGTGATCCTGGAGGTCAAGAACATCTCCAAGCGCGGCAACTATGACGACGTGTCCTTCAACCTGCGCAGGGGCGAGGTGCTGGGCATCACGGGCCTGGTGGGCGCGGGCCGCACGGAGACCGTGCGCGCGCTGTTCGGCCTGAATCCCCCCGAGAGCGGCGAGATCTACCTGGAGGGCAAGCGGATCAGCCCGAAGTCCCCGGCGGAGGCCCAGGCGCTGGGCATCGCCTTCGTGCCGGAGAGCCGCCTGACCGAGGGCCTGGTGCTGCAGCAGGACGCGGAGAGCAACATCACGCTGTCCATCCTGAAGAACTTCGTGAAGAACGGCCTGATCGACTTCAAGGCGCGCAACAAGCGCTCCGTGGAGCTGATCGAGCAGCTGAACGTGAAGCCGCCCTACCCGGCGATGCAGATCGCGAAGTTCTCCGGCGGCAACCAGCAGAAGGTGGTCGTGGCCAAGTGGCTGGCCACCAATCCCAAGGTGCTGATCGTCGACGAGCCCACCAACGGCATCGACGTCGGCGCCAAGACCGAAATCCACGCGCTGCTCCGGCGCCTGGCGGACGAGGGCATGGCCGTGATCATGGTCTCCTCGGAGCTGCCGGAGATCCTGTCCATCTCCGACCGCGTGCTGGTCATGCGCCGCGGACGCATCAACGGCGAGTTTGACGCGGAAGGCCTGACCCAGGAGGAGATCATGGAGAAGGCCGTCATGGCCAGCGGCGAGAAAGGAGAAACGGCATGAGCGACAAGATCAAGCGCGCCCTTGGCAACAAGGAGGCGTCCGTATTCATCATACTGATCGCCGTCATGCTGATCGCGACGATCTTCAACCCCGCGTTTCTGACGTTCAGCAACATCATGGACGTGCTGAAGGGCAACGCCACGCTGGGCATCTGCTCCATGGGCATGCTGCTCATCATCCTCACCGGCGGCATCGACGCCTCGGTCTGCGGCCAGCTGACGCTGGTGTGCGTGATCGCGGGCAAGATCATGGCCAACTTCCAGTTTGACAACATCATCGTGCTGTACCTGCTGGGCATCGCCATCGGCTGCTTCACCGGACTGCTCAACGGCCTGATGGTCGCCCGGCTGGACCTGCCGCCGATCATCGCCACGCTGGGCCTGGATTCGGTGCTGATGGGCTATTTGAAGTACTACACCAACGGCAACTGGATCAACGCCAAGGAGCTGCCGCCCCGCATCGGGCAGATCGGCCTGTTCCGCTTCTTCTCCAACCCGGAGGTCAACGGCTCCGGCGTGCCGCTGCAGCTGCTGCTGTACGTGCTGGTGGCGCTGCTGACGTGGTTCATGCTGAACCGCATGCTGCTGGGCCGCTCCATCATGGCCATGGGCGGCAGCCGCGTGGGCGCGGAGCGCATCGGACTGAACGCCAAGAACCTGACCACCTTCGCCTACATGTACGCGGGCATGATGTACGGCTTCGCCGCCATCACCTACACCTGCGCCATGAACTCCGTCGACCCCAACGCCTTCCTGGGCTTTGAGATGAACGTCATCGGCGCGGTCGTGCTGGGCGGCGCCCTGATGACCGGCGGCCAGGGCTCCGTGCTGGGCACGGTGCTGGGCATGCTGCTGTTCGCCTTCATCAAGAACGGCCTGACGCTGGCGCACATCTCCGCCTACTGGCAGAACATCATCGTCGGCGCCATCATCCTGCTGGCCGTCAGCTTCGACATGATCAAGCTGCACCGCGAGGAGCGCCTGCAGACCAAGGTCGATATCGAACCGAAGGAGGCGATCGCGCGATGAAGGAGCACATCAAGAAAAACGCGCACCAGTACCGCCTGCTGGGCCTGCTGGTGATCCTGCTGATCGTCATGGGCATACTGGCCCCCGGAAAGTTTTTGACGGTCAAGAACTTCAAGAACATGGGCTTCCAGATGGCTGAGTTCGGCATACTGGCCATCGGCATGAGCGTGGTCATCATGACGGGCGGCATCAACCTGTCCATCGTGAACAGCGCCATGCTGGCCTCCATCGTCTCGGCCATGGCCATGCGCACGCTGTACAACGGCGGCGAGGGCATGGCGGACATCCCGGTCATACTGATCGGCGTGGCGATCACGGTGGTCATCGCCATCGCCTGCGGCATGATCAACGGCTTCTTCGTGGCCTACATCGGCGTGCTGCCGATACTGGTCACGCTGGGCACGCAGACGGTGTTCGACGGCATCGCGCTGAACATCACCCGCGGCTCCGGCGTCTCCGGCTTCCCGAAGCTGTTCCAGAAGATCGGCGCGGGCACGCTGGGCCAGATCCCCTACACCATGCTGATCTACGTGGTGGTCATCGTGGTGGCCTACCTGATGATCGAGCGCTCCCGCTGGGGCATCAGCGTGTACATGGTGGGCGGCAACGAGAAGGCCACCCGCTTCAGCGGCATCAACACCAAGAAGACCATCATGGGCGTGTACGTGTTCTCCGCCGTGCTGTCCGGCCTGGCCGGCATCCTGATGACCAGCCGCTACAACAGCGCCAAGGCCGACTACGGCTCCAGCTACACCATGCAGGCCGTAGCCGCGACGGTGCTGGGCGGCACCTCCATCAACGGCGGCAGCGGCCACGTGCTGGGCACGGTGATCGCCGTGGCCATCATCCAGGTGATCTCCTCGGGCTTCAACATCCTGAAGATCAACCGCAACTTCACCGACATCGCCACCGGCCTGATCCTGGTGGGCGTGCTGGCGCTGAACCACTTCGTGAACAAGGGCAGCCTGAAGAAGCGCGTCCGCGTGAGCGTGAAGTGATTCCCCCCCGGAGGGCTTCCCTCCGAATCCTGCGTTGCATCGGGGATGGCAGGGCAGACGCATCCCCTGCAAAATAATGAAACGAGGTAAGACATCATGAAGAAAGTTCTTGCAATGATCTTTGTTCTGGCGATGCTGGTTTCCTCCGTGGCCATGGCTGAGACCATCGTCGTCATGCCGAAGCTGGTCGGCATTCCGTACTTCAACGCTTCCGAGAACGGCGTGAAGGCTGCCGGAGAAGAGCTGGGCATCGACGCCCGCTACGTCGGCCCCACCGAGGGCGACGCCGCCCTGCAGGTGCAGATGATCGAGGACCTGCTGGTGGACGGCATTGATGCCCTCGCCATCGCGCCCAACGATCCCGACTCCGTGTCCCCCGCGCTGCAGAAGTGCATCGCCGACGACGTGCTGGTGCTCGACTGGGACACCACCGCCAACGGCGACGACGTCACCTTCTCCGTGCATCAGATTGATGACAAGGTGCTGGGCGAGACCCTGATCGACCTGCTGGTGGACCAGATCGGCGAAGAGGGCGAGTACGCCATCGTGACCGGCTACCTGACCGCCGCCAACCTGAACACCTGGATCGACGCCGGCCAGGCCTACGCCGCCGAGAAGTATCCGGGCCTCAAGCTGGTCACCGATCCGGTGCCCTCCGACGAGTCCCAGCAGGAAGCCTACAACCAGACCATGGCGCTGCTCCAGGCCTATCCGGACCTGAAGGGCATCCTGGGCTACTCCACCCCCGCCCCCATCGGCGCGGCCAAGGCCGTGCAGGAGAAGGGCCTGAACGATCAGGTCGCCGTCGTCGGCACCTCCATGCCGAACGACTCCAGCGAGTACCTGAAGGACGGCTCCCTGGACTACGCCGTGCTGTGGGATCCCGCGCAGCTGGGCAAGCTGGCCGTGTATGTGGCGCACCTGACCCTGAACGGCGAGGAGCTCGAGGGCTATGAAGTGCCCGGCGTCGGCCCGATCCACGTGGAAGAGGATGGCAAGACCATCATCATGGGGCCCCCGACCGTCTGGACCGCCGAGAACGTCGACAACTACGACTTCTAATTCCTACCCATCCCCGCCGCGCTTCGCGGCATAAGGGAACCCCGCGAGTCACTGCCCGGCTCGCGGGGTTTTCTGTTGGGGGAGGGGGGCACATTTCCCCGGGAGAACGGCCTTCTCCTCACCGGCGGAGGTGATCCAGGATCTCGCGGATCTCCCGGTTGTTTTGCAGCGCGGGGGTCAGCGCGGCGGCAACGGCGACGCCCGCGGCGCCCTGGGCCAGGTTGCCGGGGATCTCCGCCGCGGCGCCGGGTCCGTAGGCCAGGCAGAGCATGGTGTAGAGGAAGTAGCCCAGCGCCATCCACA
>JAFWBZ010000152.1 GCA_017537105.1 Clostridia bacterium
AGTTACCTATACGGTCATTGAAAACATCCCCCTCACCGCCAGCGTGTATCGCATGGTGCTTGAGGGCGACACCACCCCCATCACCGCGCCGGGGCAGTTCATCAATTTTCAGCTGGACGGCCTCTACCTGCGCCGCCCCATCTCCGTCTGCGACGTGGAGGGCGACGAGCTGACCCTGATCTACACGGTGGTCGGCCGGGGCACGGAGCAGCTTGCCGGGATGAGGCCCGGCGCGGCGCTGGACGCGCTGTCCGGCCTGGGCAACGGCTACGACCTGACGGCGGCGGGCGAACGCCCGGTGCTGCTGGGCGGCGGCGTGGGCGTGCCGCCCATGTACCTGCTGGCGAAGCGGTTGATCGCGGAGGGGCGGGCCGTCACGGTCTGCCTGGGGTTCAACACGGCGGACGAGGTGTTCTATGAGGACGCATTCCGGGCGCTGGGCTGCGAGGTGCGGGTGTCCACCGTGGACGGCAGCCATGGCGCGAAGGGCTTTGTGACGGCCATTCTGCCTGAAGCCCCCACCCACTACTTCGCCTGCGGCCCGGAGCCGATGCTGAAGGCCGTGTTCCGGGCGCTGGACTGCCCCGGCCAGCTGAGCTTCGAGGCCCGCATGGGCTGCGGCTTCGGGGCCTGCATGGGCTGCACCTGCGAAACGCTGACCGGCTACAAGCGCATATGCAGGGACGGCCCGGTGATGCGAAAGGAGGAGCTGCTGTGGAACGCTTAAAGGTCAACCTCCTGGGCACCGAGCTTTCCAACCCGGTGATTCCCGCCTCCGGAACCTTCGGCTACGGCCGGGAGTTCGCGGAGCTGTACGACATCGATATCCTCGGCACCTTCTCCTTCAAGGGGACCACGCTGCACCCGCGCCTGGGCAACCCGCTGCCCCGCATCGCCGAGGCCCCCGCGGGCATGCTGAACGCGGTGGGGCTGCAAAACCCCGGGGTGGACCGGGTGATTGAGGAGGAGCTTCCGAATCTGGCGCGCATCTTCCACAAGCCCGTCATGGCCAACGTCTCCGGCTTTTCTGTCGAGGAATACGCCGAGACCTGCCGACGGCTGGATGCTTGTAATCAGGTGGGTTGGCTGGAGGTGAACATCAGCTGCCCCAACGTACACCACGGCGGCATGAGTTTCGGCACGGACCCCGCCATGGCCGCCCGGGTGGTGCGGGCGGTGAAGGCCGTGACGACGAAGCCGGTCATCATGAAGCTCTCCCCCAACGTGACGGACATCGTCGCCATCGCGGCGGCCTGCGAGGACGCCGGCGCGGACGGCATCAGCCTCATCAACACGCTGATGGGCCTGCGCATCGACCTGAAGGCCCGGCGGCCCATCCTCGCCAACGCCACCGGCGGCCTCTCCGGCCCGGCTGTGTTCCCGGTGGCGCTGCGCATGGTCTGGCAGGTGGCGAAGGCCGTATCGGTCCCCGTGATCGGCATGGGCGGCGTCTCCACGGCGGAGGATGTGCTCGAGATGATGCTGGCCGGGGCCACGGCGGTGGAGGTCGGCGCGGCGAACCTGGCGGACCCCTTCGCCTGCAAGCGGATCATTGAGGACCTACCGTCGGTCCTGGACCGGTACGGCATCGATCATATTTCAGACATCATCGGAGGTGCATTGTAATGGGCAGGGACGTCATCGTGGCGTGCGACTTTTCATCCGCGGAGCAGACCCTCGCGTTTCTCGACCGGTTTACGGGCCGCAAGCCCTTTGTGAAGATCGGCATGGAGCTCTTCTACGCCGAGGGGCCGGAGATCGTCCGGCAGATCAAGGCCCGGGGCCACAAAATCTTCCTGGATCTGAAGCTCCACGACATTCCCAACACCGTGCGGAAGGCCATGGCGGTGCTGTCCCGGCTGGACGTGGACATCACCAACCTGCACGCCGCCGGCACCACGGCCATGATGCAGGCCGCGCTGGAGGGGCTGACCCGCCCGGACGGCACCCGGCCGCTGCTGATCGCGGTCACCCAGCTGACGTCCACCGACCAGCAGAGCCTGGAGCGGGACCTGTGGATTCGCGAGCCCATCGACGAGGTCGTGATGCACTACGCCGAAACCGCGAAGGCCGCGGGGCTGGACGGCGTGGTCTGCTCTCCGCTGGAGGCGGGCAAGGTGCACGGGGCCTGCGGCGCGGGCTTTCTGACCGTCACCCCTGGCGTGCGCTTCGCGGACGGCGACGTCGGCGATCAGAAGCGCGTGATGACCCCCGCCCAAGCCCGGGCCATCGGCTCCGACTACATCGTCGTGGGCCGGCCCATCACCGCCGCCGCGGACCCCGTGGCCGCCTACGAGCGGTGCGTGGCGGAGTTCGTGGGAGAATAGCCATTCCAAAGACAAAGGAGACGACGGATATGCAGCGCAAAATCGCAAAGGACCTCCTGTCCATTCGCGCCGTGTTCCTCCGCCCGGAGGAGCCCTTCACCTGGGCCAGCGGCATCAAGTCCCCCATCTACTGCGACAACCGGCTGACGCTCACCGCCCCCGCGGTGCGCGACGACATCGAAAACGGCCTGGCCCGGCTGATCCGGGAGAAGTACCCGGAGGTCGAGGTGCTGATGGGCACCGCCACCGCGGGAATCGCCCACGCGGCCATTACTGCCCACCTGCTCGGGCTGCCCATGGGCTACGTGCGCTCAGGCGCCAAGGACCACGGCCGCCAGAACCAGATCGAGGGCCGGCTGGAGCCCGGCCAGAAGGTCGTCGTGGTGGAGGACCTGATCTCCACCGGCGGCAGCGTCATCGAGGTGGTGAACGTGCTGCGGGAAGCCGGCGCGGAGGTGCTGGGCATCGTATCCATCTTCACCTACGGCATGCAGAAGGGCCTGGACCGGCTGGCGGCGGCGAACATCGAGAATACCTCGCTGACCAACTTCGACGCGGTGGTCGCCGTGGCCGCCGAGGAGGGCTACATCGCCGCCTCGGACGTGCAGCGGCTCATCGCCTTCCGGAACGATCCCTCGGACGAGCGTTGGATCGGAGGCGGCAAATAATGCAGAGAAGCGTCATCGACATCCTGGATTTGCGCGTCGACGAGATCGAGGCGCTGATCTCCACGGCGACGGACATCATTGGGCATCCGGACCGGTACGCCGACGCCTGCGCCCGGAAGAAGCTGGCGACGCTGTTCTTCGAGCCCTCCACCCGCACGCGGCTGAGCTTCGAAGCGGCCATGTACGAGCTGGGCGGCAGCGTGCTCAGCGTGACCGATGCGGCCTCCTCCTCGGCGTCCAAGGGCGAGAGCGTGGCCGACACCGCCAGGACCGTCAGCTGCTACGCGGACATCATCGCCATGCGCCACCCCAAGGAGGGCGCGGCGCTGGTGGCAGCCCAGCACGCCTCCATCCCGGTGATCAACGCCGGCGACGGCGGCCACTGCCACCCCACCCAGACGCTGGCGGACCTGCTGACCATCCGCCGGGAAAAGGGTGCCTTCAGCGGCCTGACCATCGGGCTGTGCGGCGATTTGAAGTTCGGCCGCACGGTGCACAGCCTGATCAACGCCCTGGCCCGCTATCCCGGCAACCGCTTCGTGCTGATCTCCCCGGAGGAGCTGAAGCTGCCCAGCTACGTCAAAAAGGACGTGCTCCGGGAAAAGGGCATCCCCTACACACAGACCACCAGCCTGGAGGGCGCCATGCCCGAGCTGGACGTGCTGTACATGACCCGCGTGCAGCGGGAGCGCTTCTTCAACGAGGAGGACTACCTGCGCTTGAAGGACAGCTACATCCTGGACATGGCCAAGCTCAAAAACG
>JAFWBZ010000153.1 GCA_017537105.1 Clostridia bacterium
CATACTCTACCACACCTTACACCGATACCTCATTATAACACAAACATTTCGCGATGTCTACCGAGATGCAGCGGCGTCGAATAAATTTGAAAGGATTCCAAAAAATTTGCCCCTTGGGCGTCGGAGGATTTCTTGGATTTTGTTCGTTTTCTTGATCATTTGCTTTTTTTGCGCCTCCGTATTGACAACAGCGGCTGAAATATACTAAAATCAATGTAACGGTAACAATAATCCATGATTTGTGACGATGTGACCAATATGCCTGCGGGCATAGAGATAAAGGAGGACAATCCCATGAAGAAAGCACTTGCGCTCGTACTCGTACTGCTCATCGCCCTGACCTCCTCGGCCTTTGCCGCGGATCAGCTGGGCTTCCTGCCCCCGGCCATGACCAGCCCCTTCTACGCCAGCTGCATCGAAGGCGCGACGCCCGTGGCGGACGCGCTGGGCTATGAGCTCGTCATCATGGCTCCCGAATCCGAGGACGACTACGCCACCCAGACTTCCATGATGGAAGACCTGATCACCCAGGGCGTGAAGGGCATCGCCGTCTGCGGCATCAACCTGGATGCGCTGATCCCCGCCATCAAGAAGGCCAATGAGGCCGGCGTTCCAGTGGTCATGTTCAACACCATCACCGAGCTGGAGGGCGCGGAAGTGTACGCCTATTCCGGATACAACCAGTACAACGGCGGCGCGAAGATCGCCGACTGGGTGAATGAGAAGACCGGCGGCGAAGCGGTCGTGGCCATCATCGAAGGCCTGCCCTCCGACTACACCACGCAGCGCATGGGCGGCTTTGTCGATCGCGCCGCGGAAGCCTATCCGGGCATCACCGTCGTGGCTTCCCAGCCGGGCGACTGGGTGCGTGAGAAGGGCATGAACGCCGCGATGGACATGATCCAGGCGCATCCGGAAATCACCGTCATCTACGGTCTGTCCGATGAAATGGCGCTTGGCGCCGTGCAGGCCTGCAAGCAGCTGAATCGCACCGACATCATCTGCGTGGGCCTCGACGGCAACCCGAACGCCTTCGAGTCCGTGAAGGCCGGCGAGCTGACCGCCACCCTGGACTGCGGCCCCGTGGCCATCGGCGCGAACGCCATCAAGGCGCTGGCCGAGGCGATTGACGGCGTGGCCCGCGACGAGAAGGTCATCGAGGCCGAGACCACCGTTGTGGACGCCAGCCTGGTCGACAACTACATCAAGTAATCCCCGAATCCCGACCCGGAATGCGGCGGCGCGAACACGCCGCCGCATTTCCATCACGCACATCGACAAATGTGGGGGTGAACATCCCATGGCGGAATTCCTTGAGATGCGCGGCATCGTGAAGCGCTTCCCCGGCGTGCTGGCGCTGGACCACGTCAACCTCTCCGTGCGCAAGGGCGAGGTGCACGCGCTGCTGGGGGAGAACGGCGCGGGAAAGTCCACGCTGATGAAGATTCTCTCCGGCGCGTATACCAAAGATGAGGGCGAGATCCTGTTTGAAGGAAAGAAAGTGGAGATCCACTCGGCCCAGGATGCACAGCATTTGAACATCAGCACCATCTACCAGGAGCTGAACCTCACGGAGCAGCTCACGGTGGCGGAGAACATCTTCATGGGCCGACAGCTGATGAAGAACCGCTTCCAGGTGGACTGGCGCAGGATGTATGAAGAGGCCCAGAGGCTGCTGGACGAGCTCGGCGTGGACGTCAACGCGCACGCGCTGGTCCGCGATCTGGGCGTGGCGCAAAAGCAGATGGTGGAGGTGGCCAAATCCCTCTCCATCAATTCCAGGGTGCTCATCATGGATGAGCCCACCGCGCCGCTGACCAACCGTGAAATCGAAGTTTTGTTTGACACGATCCGCATGCTGAAGGGGCGCGGCGTGTCCATCATCTATATTTCCCACCGCCTCGAGGAGGTCATGGAGATCTGCGACCGCGCGACCATCATGCGCGACGGCACGAACGTGACGGAGCTGAACGTGGCGGACACCAACCTGGATGAAATCATCCGCTACATGGTTGGGCGTGAACTGAAGGAAAAGTTCCCGAAGATTCACCTGGAGCCCGGCGAGGAGCGCCTGCGCGTGGAGCACATCCACGCGGGCAAGCAGGTCAGGGACGTCTCGCTCTTTGCCCGGGGCGGGGAGATCCTGGGGATCGCAGGCCTTGTGGGCGCCGGTCGCACCGAGACAGCCCGCGCGATCTTCGGCATGGACGCCAAGGAGTCCGGCGACATCTATGTGGACGGGCAAAAGGTGGAAATCCACCAGCCGCTGGACGCCATCCAGGCGGGCATCGGCTTTGTGACGGAGGACCGGAAGGGCGAGGGACTCGTGCTGCCGCTGCCCATCAGCCAGAACATGACGCTGGCGACGCTGGAGAAATTCGGCAGCGCCCTGCATTTGAACCTGGGGCAGGAGAGGAGCACCGTCAGTTCGTTCATCGACAAGCTGAACATCAAGACGCCGTCCATGCAGCAGCTCGCGCGCAATCTGTCCGGCGGCAACCAGCAAAAGGTAGTGCTGGCCAAGTGGCTGCTGAGCGACTCGAAGGTCATCATCTTCGACGAGCCTACAAGGGGCATCGACGTCGGCGCGAAGATCGAGGTCTACAACATCATCAACGACCTGATTCGTCAGGGCGTGGCGGTGATCATGATCTCCTCGGAACTGCCCGAGATCCTGGGGATGTCCGACCGGGTGGCGGTCATGCACCAGGGCGAGATCACGGGCGTCTTCGACAACGACGGAACGCTGACCCAGGAAAAGATACTCTATTACGCGACAGGCGGCGAAAAGCACACCGCGTGAGCTTGAGCAAGTGGAGGTGGAACCATGAAACGGAATTTGAAGATCATATTTGCCATCTGCCTGGCAGTGGGCATTGCTCTGGGCGCGCTGAACCTGATCGCCGGAGCACAAAAGGGCCGTCTGGCTGAGATCGAGGAGCAGCAGGCCGCGCGCAAGAAGGCGCTGGGCCAGATTGCCGCCGCGGAAGTGCTGGGCATCAATCCCGATGAAGTGGAGGTCCCGGACGAGGTGGAGCTGACCGCGGGCGACCGGTTTGTCATGGGCGTCAATCGGGCGAGTTCCCTGATCTGGGTGGGCGCTATCGACCTGCTCATCATCGGTGCGGGCGGCTTCCTGTATTCCATGTGGAAGAAAAAGCAGCGGGAGAAGGGCGTGAAAAAGCTGGGCTCCAGCAGCAATGTGCTGGGCATCGTCATCGCGCTGGCAGCGCTCTGCCTGGATCTGGCCATCGCTTCCCCGGTGTTTTTGACCTCGTCCAACTTCCTGAACGTCTTCCAGCAGATCTCCATCAACTTCGTAGTGGCCGTGGGCATGACGTTCGTCATCATCTCGGGGGGCATCGACCTCTCCGTCGGCTCCAACATCGCGCTGTCGGGACTGCTCATGGGCATTCTGATGAAGAACTACCACGTGCCGGTCGTCGTGACGATCCTCGTGTGCATCACCTTCTCGGGACTGATCGGCCTGGTGAACGGCATGCTGATCTCCTTCATGAACCTGCCGCCCTTCATCGCCACGCTGGGCATGATGTCCATCGTGCGCGGCGCGGCCTACACGGTGACGGCGGGCCAGCCCATCTACACCTTTCCGACGGGCTTTACCGCGATCTCCGGCCGCGTGGCGGGCATTCCGCTGTGGTCGACGCTGATCATGCTTGCGGTGATCCTGCTGGGCTGGTACATCCTGAAGTACACCCGCATGGGCCGGTTTACCTACGCGATCGGCGGCAATGAGAGCTGTGCCAAGCTGTCGGGCATCAACCTGAAGAAGGTCAAGTGCTTCGTATACGTGGTCAGCGGACTGTGCTGCGGCGTTGCCGCGCTGCTGCTGTCCTCGCGCCTCGATTCCGCCGTGCCCACCAACGCTGACGGCCAGGAGATGGATGCCATCGCCGCGGTCGTCATCGGCGGTACGAGCATGTCCGGCGGCGAGGGCTCCATGATCGGCACGCTGATCGGCATACTGATCATCGGCATCATCGCAAATGGCTTGAACCTGCTGGGCGTTGCCCAGGGGCCCCAGAAGATGGTCAAGGGCCTGATCATCGTGGTGGCGGTCATCATCGACGTCATCCGCCGCCAGGCCTCCCAGTCCAGCAAGTGATGCGAAAGACAGGGCCGCTGCCATGCGGGCAGCGGCCCCGTCGCACTTGTGCCGGCTACTTGCCGGTGATTCGATGCTGCATGCGGTATTTCCGCGGGGAGATGCCCACCGTGCGGGTGAAGGCGGCGATAAAGTAGTTGTAGTCGCCGTAGCCGCAGGCCTCGGCGATCTGCCCGATGTTCATCTCCGGCCGGTCCGCCAGCAGCGCCTGCGCACGCCGGATCCGCAGATCCCGGATGTGCTGGGAGATGCCGATGCCGTAGCACTGCTTCGCAAACGCGTAGAGGGTCGTCCGGCCGACGCCGAAGTGCCGGCACAGCGCGTCGACGCTGATGTCCTCGTGGAAGTGCGCGGAGATGTATTCGTCGATCTCGACCTGGAGCGTCTGCCGCTGCAGCGTGATCATGCGCTCCATGCACAAAAACGAGGCCACGGCCTCGAGCACGTGGGCTGCGGACAAAATATAAGATTCCCGGACCTCCTGCATCTCGGAGATCAGGTCGTCCAGCATGGGGCGGTCCAGGTCGTACTTTGCGCAGCTCTCCTGAATGACCGAGCGCCCTTCCTCCCGATCGGCGTAGGCGAACAGGTGGCCGAAGGACAGATAGGCGACGACGGCGCCGTCCATTTCCACGGGCATGACGGCCTCCGTGAGCCCCGCGTGGCAGCGGTAGATGTAGGGCGAACGGCAGCGCTGCGCCTGCTGGCAGGCCTCGACGTCGCAGGCATGGCAGGCTGCGTCGGCCTGCGCGTTGGCCCGGATGAAGCGGCAGATCGGCGCGACGTGCCGGGGATACGCGGTGATCTCGTTGCAGTCATCGTCGTAGACGGTCGTGCGCATGTGCGTCAGGTTGTAGAAATCCCGGAGCATCGCGTTGAGCTTGACGAAATCAAAGGATGAAACCATCGGCGCCACCTCCCGAATC
>JAFWBZ010000154.1 GCA_017537105.1 Clostridia bacterium
ACCCCCTTCGTTATTGGAGGGCAAACAAAACCGCCCTCCGTGTCGATGCACAGAGGGCGGACAGAATCCGCGGTACCACCTCTATTCGGCGCCTCCTCGCGAAGGGCGCCCTCGTCGGGTACGGCCGCACGGGCGTATACCCCATCGCTTTAACGGGCGAACCCGGCGCGTCTTTGCGGCTCTCCGTTCAGGCGCGCGGCTCCCGGGATGTAATTCAGCTTCGCGTTGCCCGCTGCCTCGCACCTTCCGGCAGCTCTCTGAAAAGGCCTGCGCGCGCCTACTGGTTTCCCGTTCATCGCTTCTGCCCTGCATTTTATCACGGTAAAGCGGCGATGTCAAGCACTTAACAGAAAGTTTTTATGCTCATTTTTTTCTGCGATTGTACACAAACCGACCCTGCAGCACGAAGTTGAAGACGTACATCACGATCTGGATCAACACATAGGCCACGTTGTAGTTCCAGCCCAGCACGCCGTTCAAAAGGCGCATCAGCAGCACATTGCCCACCAGCACCGCCACCGCAAGGCCGGAGTACTTGACGAACTCCGGCTTCCAGTCCTCCTTGCTGCGGAAAACCACCTTCTTGTTGATGATGAAGTTCACCGTGGCGCTCACCACACGCGCGATCACCTGGCTCAGCGTGAGGTTCCCCGCCGCGCCCAGGCCGAAGGGCACATGGACCAGCAGGTTCAACAGGAGCCAGTCCACCAGGAAGGCGATGATGGAGCTCATGGCGTACTTGAGGATGCAGGCGTAGATCTTGAAGGAATCCCGGAACGGATGGAAGCTGGAGGCGGAGTTGTCGTCCAGGTAGATCGTCCGGATGGTCTCCTCCCGCATCTCGATGCCCTCCCGGGCGGCGTACAGCAGCATGTTGATCTCATACTCATACCGGTCGCCGGGGATGGTTGCGAACTTCTCCATGCATGCGCGGTCGAAGGCGCGCAGGCCGGTCTGCGTGTCCCGGATCTTCACGCCGCTGGCAATGGCGAACACCTGCCGGGTGATGGCGTTGCCCCACCGGCTCTTGAACGGCACATCTCCGTCGAAGGCGCGGCTGCCCAGTACCAGCGTGCCGGGGTGCTCCGCGGCGGACGCCACGACGCGCTGGATGTCCTCGAAGTGGTGCTGCCCGTCGGCGTCTGCGGTCACCGCCAGGCCGCACTCCGGCAGCTTCTCCAGCACGTAGCCGATGGCGGTCTTCAGCGCGGCGCCCTTGCCGCGGTTGACCTCGTGGCGCAACAGCACACAGCCATCGGGAATCCGGGCGAATATGCCCTCGTACTCCGCCCCGCTGCCATCGTTGACCACGATGGGGACGTATTCCGGGTTCCCCATGAACCGCTCGAGCATGGGGATCATATCTTCTGTCGGCCGATAGGCCGGCACGATCAATGCGATCTTCATCTCTTTTGTGCCTCCCCGTAGGAATGGTGGTGGTCTTACGCCGCGCGCATGGCCATCTCGATCAGCAGCATGCCGATCAGGTGCGCCGGATAGAACAGGTAGTACACCCACTTGTTGATCCTGAGTTTCGACTGCGTGGGAATGTAGATGAGAGGCAGCGCCATCAGCGCGAACATCTGGATGCCGAAGCGGACGCCAAACAGCTGGTAGGAAGTGGCGCGCAGGCCCCACCAGAACATGTACGCGAAGATCACCGGCAGAGAGAGCCACCACTTCGAGCAGAACAGATAGAACAGCGCGATCAGCGCCACGCCGCGCCAGCCGTAGTTGACGCTGCCCTGGATCTTCCAGACCAGCAGCACCAGCGCCGCGGTGAGCACCAGCTGCTTCTGTCGGATCGTCCAGATGACCAGCAGTCCCAGCGCCAGCGTCAGAAAGATGCTGGGATGTCCCCAGCTCTGGACGTAGAAGTTGATCACCGACCCGACGGGGTTGCTCCGGAACGGTATCGCATACATCTGCGGGTTGGTGTGCCCCATGGCAAGCGCGTAGAAGGGCTGCGAAATCAGCCCAACCAGCGCGAGTCGGGACAGGTACTTCAGGTGGTTCTTCGAATATACACAGCCCACGGCGATGCAATAGGCA
>JAFWBZ010000155.1 GCA_017537105.1 Clostridia bacterium
GCCCGTTGATCTGCGCCCAGCCGGTCAGCCCGGGACGCACGTCGTTCGCGCCAAATTTGTCCCGCTCGGCGATCAGGTCGAACTGGTTCCACAATGCAGGGCGCGGCCCGACCACGGCCATCTCCCCCTTGATGATGTTGATGAGCTGCGGCAGCTCGTCCAGGCTGGAGCGGCGCAAAAACCGCCCCACCGGCGTGATATAGGCGTTCGGGTCCTTCAGCAGGTGGGTGGGCTGGTCCTTGGGCGCGTCGATGCGCATGGTTCGGAATTTGTAGATCATAAAGTGGGTCTTGCCGATCCCCACCCGCCGCTGCCTAAAGAACACCGGCCCCGGCGACGTGAGGCGAATGATCGCAGAAAGAATCAGCAGCAGCGGCGAAAGCACAACCAGCGCAAACAAGGAAAGCAGCAGGCCCAGAATTCGCTTGACATGTATATACATGTTTCAGCCTCCATCGTATTTCTCTGACGCCTCATTCCCCGTTTAATCCCTGTTCAGCGGCTTCAGTTCGATCCTCGCGCCGCCGATGGCCTTGATCTCATAGCGGTTTCCGAGCGCACTCTCGCACTCCTGGAAGGACGAAAACTGCCGGTCCGCGCCGTCCACGCGCACCGTCACCGGCCCATCGACGATGCCCAGCAGCGCCCTCAGCGGCATGCAGCCGGGCAGCGTGCGCAGGTATTCCTGGTAGTCCATGACCTCCGCGCCCCTGTCCGCGGCTGCCTGGCGGACCTCCGCCCGCTGCTGCGGGTTCAGGTCCTCGTCCGCGACAAACACCGTAGTGATGCCCTGGTACTGGATCTGCGCCGGTATGGAGCCGTAGTCCACGATCGGTATACCGTCCATCGTCTTGCCGCTGTGCTCCCCGGCGATGACCACCACCTGGAAGGGCGAATTGTCCTCCAGGTAGCGGATGAACTCCTTGCCGGCATCCCCGGAGCCCACCACCATCGTGGGTATCGTCCACTTGCGCAGCTTTTCGCCCCGCTGCTTGCGTATGTGCAGGAAGCGGTAGGCGAAGCGAATCGCCGCGGTCATCAAAAACTGCAAGAACGCGCCGATCAGGTAATAGCTGGTGGGCATCCGCCCGACGAACAGCCGCGTCCCCGCGACCTGGATCACCGCCGTGATGGCGTTGGCTAGGATGATCCGGTTCATGTCGTCCAGCCCCGCGTACCGCCACATGCCGTTGTACAGCCCGCAGACGAAAAACACGACCAGGCACAGCACCGTGTAATACGGTGTGAATTGCAGGTAATACTCCCTGAAATCCCCGACGCCCGAGGTAAACCGGAAGTGCACATAGAAGCGGATCAGCAGCGCCAGCAGATAGGCGCCGTTCACGGCGATGATGTCCAGAAGGACGATCCAGAGGTCGGAGCGCAGGTTCTTTTTAATTCTTTCCAGCATGGCTATCAGTCTCCATCGAAATTGGAATCATCGTATTATATCATAGCAGAAGCTAAACCGGATGTATGCTTTTATGCGAATTGAGTTTCCACATACCCTCACTTCACTTCATCGATATTCTCAACAGTATCGACAAACTCTGTGCTCTTTCTGTTCTTGGAACCCTTCGGTCTCGGCATGGCGTTCCTCTCCTTTGCGTTTTTTTGTGGTTCCATTA
>JAFWBZ010000156.1 GCA_017537105.1 Clostridia bacterium
CCCGGGCCATGGGGAGCGCCTTTTTCGCGCGCGCATCCAGCTGGGCCAGCGCAAGGCGCCTCGGCTCGAGGAGGAGCCGCTCCGGCTGGCGAAGCGCCGCGGCCGCGCAGGCCTTCTCCAGCCGCAGCCGGCGCATCCGCTGGGCGGCCTGCAGGGCGTTCGACATGCGCTCCAGCATGCCGTTCAGCGACTGCCGCAGCTCCGAGAGCACCGGCACCGCCAGCTCCGCTGCCGCGGAGGGCGTGGGCGCGCGGAGATCCGCGACGAAATCGGCGATGGTGAAGTCGATCTCGTGGCCCACGCAGGAGATCACCGGGATCCGGGAGGCCGCGATGGCGCGGGCCACGATTTCCTCGTTGAAGGCCCACAGATCTTCGATGGAGCCTCCCCCGCGCCCCACCAGCAGCACATCGCACTCACCCTGCCGATTCAGCCGCTCGATGGCGCGGACGATCTCACCCGCGGCGGATTCCCCCTGCACGGCGCAGGGAGAAATGACGATGCCGACGTTGGGATTGCGCCGGCGCGCCACCTGAAGGATGTCCCGGATGACTGCGCCGGTCTCCGAGGTCGCCACGCCGATCACCCTCGGCATGCGCGGAATCTCCCGCTTGCGGGCAGGATCGAACAGCCCCTCGGCCATCAGCTTCTTCTTCAGCGCCTCGAAACGGGCGTACAGGTCGCCCTGTCCCGCCTTGCGCATGGCGCTGACATACAGCTGGTAGCTGCCGTCCCGGACAAAGATCGAGGCGGACCCGCGCACCGTCACCCGCATGCCGTCGGCGGGCTGGAAGTCCAGGCCCATGGCATTCTGGCGAAACATCACGCACTGCACGCGAGCGCCGTCGTCCTTCAAGGAAAAGTAGCGGTGCCCGCTGTAATGATGCTTGTAGCCGGAGATCTCGCCCACCACCTCGAGGTTGCGCAGCAGCGGATCCCCGGCCAGCAGCTTTCGCGCGTATTCATTGAGCTCCGAAACGCTCAGCGCGACAGCATCGTTGATCATGGATTCTTCCCCTTCCGGCGCAGGCACGGCGCGGTCACGCGGACCGCGCCGTGCCCATCGTCGTTACGCGTCGCGCACGCTGCGGCCCAGGTTGCCCAGCACGCCGTTGACGAACGCGCCCGCCTTGTCGGTGGAATACTGATTGGCGAGCTCCACCGCCTCGTTGACGACGACGCCGGAAGCAGTATCCGTGTACATCAGCTCATAGGCGCCCAGGCGGAGGATCGCCAGGTCCACGCGCGTCAGGCGCTCCAGAGTCCAGCCGTGCACAAACGCCGCCAGCTTTTCGTCGATCTCTTCGACGTGTGCGCACACGCCCTCGAACACGGCGTTCATGAAGTCCGACTCATTTTCACCGGGCCGCACCTCCAGCAGATCCAGGCGCGTTTCCTCGCCGCCGTCTCCGCCCATTTCCCACTCGTAAACCAGCTTCATCGCCTGCGCGCGGGCCGTCTTTCTATCCATGTCCTTCCCAACCTTTACCTATACTGTCTTCCGAAGAAACCAAGTGAATAAGGCAAGTATTGCGGTGGCACACTGGCCGCCGCAATACTCGCTTCTCCGCCGTCGGGTTCTCCGTCACTCGGCGTCTCCGTAGCGCTCCGCATCCTCGTCGTCCCAGGCGGGCTCGTCAGTCGTCGAAGCTGCCGTTTCCACCTCGGGCGCGGCCGCGTAGTCATCTCCCGCGCCGTCGAATCCCGGATCCGATGCCTCTCCAAGGTCCCCGGTGGGCGCAAAGGCGTCCCGACCCACATCCGGAGCGGTCGGAGGATCCAACGTCAGGGTAATGGGGCGAACCTCGGGCTCCGTCTCCGCGCGCGGCGGTTCCTTCTTCGGAATCTCCGCGTAGTCGTGCGAAGCGGGCTCCACCGCGGGCGCGGCCGGAACCGCTGCGGCTTCGCCGTGCTTTCCCCGGCGGCGCTTCGGGCTATCGCCGGAGGTGGTGACGTTGTTGATGCTGATGAACACCGACCGCACCGCGACGCCGCAGTTCATCTCCACGAACTGCCGGATGGCGCGCTGCATGTTCATCGTGATCGTGGGCACGTGGCTTCCGTTGACGATGGAGGCGATGATGTTGATCACGATGGCATCGTCGGCATTCTCGATGCCGATCTTCATGTCCGCGATGCCGTCGATGCTGTGCACCGACTGGCGCACCATCTGCTCGATGGCGGAGATGGCGATGCGCACGCGGCCGGTGTCGCTGGCATCCACGGTGATGAAGCCGCGGTCCGCGCGACGGTTGCGGTGGAAGATGATGCAGGCCTGCGCAACGGTGAGCACGGAGTACACTGCCAGCAGCGCAATGCCGATGATCATGATCTGGTTGTCGCCGAGACCCAGCCGGCTGACCGCCTTGCCGTACCACTCGCGCACAAGCTCAGGCCGGATCAGATAGGCGGCGAAGGCCGCGCAGCCCAGCAGGGAAAGCAGCCAGTGAAAGAACATCAATATGCGCTTTCCAATATTCAGTTTCATAGCAATCCCCTTTTCCCGGCAGCACGCTGCCGTCGAAGGAAGGCGGATCACTCCGCCGCTTCGGGTTTTTCTTCTTCGGTCTCCTCAGGTTCTTCTTCCGGTTCGTCCTCCGCCTCGTCGGCGACGGGGTCCTCTTCCGCAGGCTCGTCGTCCAGCGGTTCCTCGTCGTCCGGATCGTCGTCGATCTCCAGATCCAGGTCGTCCTCCGGATCGGCTTCCTCGGCAACCGCCTCTTCCGCCTCGGCCTTCGCCTCCTTGACGGCCTCCTCGACGCTCTCCTCGGTCTTCTCCAGCATCTTCCGCTGTTGCTCATCCAGCTCGGCGTTGGCGCGCTGCTCGCGCTCGAAGCTGATGCCGGACACGTGCACGTCCACGGAGCGCACATCCAGCCCGCTCATCGTCTCGATGGCCTTCTTGACGTTCTCCTGGATGCTCCTGGCGACATCCGGCACCGGGGAGCCGTAGTCCACCACGATGGTGATGTCCACGGTCACCTTGTTGCCATCCAGGTCGATGCGCACACCCTTGGTAAAGTTGCGGGTGTTCTTGCGGGAAAACATATCGGCAAAGCCGGCAGACGGCGAGCTCATGCTGGCGACGCCATCCACTTCCGTCGCGGCAAGACCCGCGATGGTCGCCACGACTTCCGTCGCGAAGGAAACGGTGCCATCCGGGTTCTCGTTCAGCTTGACATCGGAAGGATAATTTTCGCTCATGGTGCAGACCTCCTTTTCCAAGAGTATTATAGCAGAAAACATGGGAATGCGCAAATACTTTCATTTAATTTATTGGAATGATTTTCACATTTCCACCGGTAAAGCCCGTCTGGCGCATCACGAGGTCCAAAATGACCGCCGTTTCGCGCTGCGTGAGCGTCGAATCGGCGCGCAACAGCACGTTCGCGCACTGGTCGCTCACCGAGGCCAGTACCTCCCCGAAGCCCCGCGCAGAGAGGATGCCCTCGATGGCCGTCTCCTTCTCCTCGCGGTCCATCAGGTCGATCCACTCCCGTTGGGCCAGCGCGACCACCTCCGGGTCACCTCCCGGGGTGTGAAGGATTTCGTTCAGCTGCTGCTGCTCTCGTTGGCGCAGCTGCTGTCGCTGGGTTCGATACTCCGTGAGCGGGTCCGACGCCTCCGCGGCCACCGCCTCCGAGCTCGCCGGCTGCGCGGAGACCGGCCGCTCCTTGACCAGCCTGCAGGTGATCCCGGCCGTCAGCAGCACCGCGAGCACGAGGGCGGAGATCACCGCCTTCCTCCGAAGCCTGTTCACGATATTCCCCCTCCCATGCCGTCCCCGCCGAGGATCCGCACGCGGTCCGCCTCAAGGCCCAGCAGCGCCTGCACGGCGGACTGGATCCCGAGATACGCCCGAACGCCCTCCAAACCGCCGCACACCACGACCGCGCCGGAGACCGCGCCGTCCTGCTCCGCGATCATCACGTGGACATCCTGCACCCCGTCGATTTGCTCCAGCAGCGA
>JAFWBZ010000157.1 GCA_017537105.1 Clostridia bacterium
ACTTCGATGGACTCCTGGGCCTGCTTCTTGGTGCCGACGAACAGCAGGGACTTGCCTTCCATCGCGATGTCACGCACGAACATGTACGCCTCGTCGATCTTCCGGACGGTCTTCTGCAGGTCGATGATGTAGATGCCGTTGCGCTCGGTGAAGATGTACGGAGCCATCTTCGGGTTCCAGCGGCGGGTCTGATGGCCGAAGTGTACGCCGGCCTCCAGCAGCTGCTTCATGGAAATAACTGCCATTGTGGGTTTCCCTCCTTGTTTTTTCCACCTCTTGCGTCAACTCCGCGAGGCACCATGAACGGGCGATGGGCGCCCGCACTACGGTCAACCGCCGCGCGAATCGGCAAAAGTGCGTTTTCCGAAAAATTATAACACAGCCGGGGCGTGCGATGCAACAAATCGACGTTAAATCTTTGAAATATCCGGGCATTTCCGCGGGAAAATCACGCATTCGGTGCGGAAGCGGGTCCAAGCGCCCGGCCGATCTCCCCGCCCATGCGCACGGGCGTCTCCACGCCGGTGTCGAGCAGCTCCGCCAGCGGCCCGCACAGCCGCGCGCGCTCCGCCTCCAGCAGCACGATGATGGTGCTGCCGCCGTAGAGGAACATGCCCTTCTCCGCGCCGCGCCGGATCGGACCGGCCCCGTGATCGTTCTGGATCCGGCCCACCAGCATGGCGCCCACCTCCACCTGCGTCACGGTGCCGAAGTGCGCGGTCTCCAGGGCGGTGTACTCCCGGCAGTTTCTCGTGAACACCGGGACCTCCGCCAGGGCGATGGGCCGCACCGTGTGCAGCACACCGCGCAGGAAGGTGTTTTTCCCCTTGGTTCCGTCGTCCAGGTAGCAGTAGCGGTGATAGTGGTCCACGCACAGCCGGAACACCAGGCACAGGCCGTTTTGGTAGCGGGCCGCGAGCGGATCGCCGCCCAGCAGGTCCGGGAGGGTATACCGGCTCTGCTTGACGGGCAGCACCGTATCCTCCCGGATGCGATACGCGCTCAGCAGGCCGTCGCAGGGCGCGATCAGCGCCTCGGGATCGCGGCAGATCGGGCGAAGCTCCGGGCGAATCCGCCGGCAGAAGAAGTCGTTGAAGCAGCGGTAGTCCTCCGCGACGTAGTCGGAGAGGCGAATGCCGTTTCTGCGTGCGAAGCCCGGGATGAGGGGCCGGGACAGGGGAGAGTCCATGAAGGCCCCGACGACCCGGGAGATGGCCCGGCTGGCGAGGGGCTTCAGCAGCAGGCGCCCCGGAAGCGTATGATAAAGGAAAGAGAGCGCTCCGCTCTCCTTCTCCTTGGATAGTTGTTTATGATTCATCGGCAAAGCACCTTCCAGATCAGCAGCAACAGGAATTCCACCGCGCCGATGCCCACCATGACGAGTATTCCGCGCAAGCCAGGCTTGCGCACGTGGAAGGGGGAGATGAACAGCAGGCCGGTCAGCACCGCCGTGCCGAGGTAGAACAGCGTGATGTCCGCGGGCAGGATGTACTGCAGCAGCAGTACGAAGGGGAAGATCAGCGCCGCCGAGGTGACGGGCAGGCCGAGGTAGTCGGTGCGCGCGCCGGTCTCCGTCGTCTGGCGCTCCTGTTCGGTGACGTTGAAGTAGGCCAGCCGGATCATTGCCGTGAGCACATACAGCACCAGCACCGCGTGGAGGCAGAGCTTGCCTGCGGCGATGTGCCAGGGAATGGAGATGCCCATCAGCGCGGCGTTGATCAGCGGCGACACGCGGATGAGCGCCGTGCCGATGCAGGCGGGCAGCACGCCGAAGGCCACCAGGTCGGACAGGGAATCGATCTGGATGCCGAAGTTCATCTCCGTGCGGGTGCGCGCCTTCTTGGTCCGGGCCACCTTGCCGTCGAAGGCGTCGCAGAGGCCGGAGAACAGCAGGAAGAAGCATCCGTAGTAGGGATGTCCGCCGCCGGAGAGCGCCACGACGATGCCCGTGGTGGCGGACAGCAGGGACAGGTAGGTCAGTATGACGGTATAGTCGTAGAATCCGATCATTTTCGCGCAGCCTTTCTCATTTGGTAGAGCGTGACGAGCACGGTGAGCCCGCACAGCAGGACGCAGCTGTAAAAGGAGACGGAGCGGCTCAACAGCTCCATGCTGATGCCATGGTCCTGCGGCAAAAAAGCGTTGAAGCCATCCAGCATCAGATAGTCCGCGACCCCCATCGCGCCGGGGATCGGCACGCAGTTTGAGCCGATGACCACGAAGCTCTGCATGGCGAATATGCTGCCCGCCAGGCGCGGCTGCCCGCCCATGGCGAGGAATACCAGCATCGTTACCGCGATCTGGGAGGCGCGCTGCAGCAGGTTGTATAAAAACGAGCGCAGCAGCATCGAACGGTGCCCGGAGAGCAGCGCGACGCAGCGGGCGTATTCCGCCATGGTCGCATCCAGCTTTTCCCTGCGGCGCGCCTCGTCGTGCAGTATGTGCAGTCTGGCGAGGAGGTGAAGGGCGCCCCGGCAGATGCCCTCCAGCAGCTTTTCGCTGCGTACCAGCAGGAAGAAGAACGCCGCGAGGCCGACCTGCAGCGCAAAGCCGACGGCGATCAGCACCCGGGACGGTGCGCCGAACACCGAGAGCACGGAGGGCTTCAGCAGCAGGCACAGCCCGCCGATGGCCAGGATCGAAAGCGCGTACATCGCCAGCGTCAGCAGCAGCACTGCGGTGGTGACGATGCCTGGGATCCCGTCCCGCATCATCAGAAGGGCGCAGGCCGGCTGCCCGCCGGAGGCAGAGGGGGTGATGGCGGAAAAGTAGATGTCCGCCGCGGCGTAGCGGAAGTGCCGGCGCAGCGGGACGTTGTAGTGCAGCGCGCGGCACGCGCCGTGGATCGCGCAGCCCTCAAAGGCGATGAAGCCCAGCATGGCGCACACGGCGACGGCCAGCCAGCGGAGATCCGCCCGGGAGACAAAGTCCAGGAACTCCCGGAAGGAGTAGTTCTTCCATTGTGAGGTCACGGCCCATATGGTCAGTCCCGCGATGGCGAGGGAGACCAGGGACCAACGCAGCTTTTTCGCGCCGCCGGATGTGGCGGCACCGTCGCGGTTGGGTTCGGTGGATTGCTTGTCCTGCATCATACGGTGCGTTCCATATACAGTCGTCGGTCGTTTCGGATCGGCCGGATTGGGCCCGGGCGTTTGGAGGCCAGGGAGAATTCGCATATTCAATCATAGCATAAATCCGCGCGTTTTTCAATCTGCGTTTACTGTTGAAAAGATTAGAAGGAGATTATACTTCCAAGAACAGGCACAAAGCAGCGAAAGGCGGACGCCCGGAAAGCCGGACGCCCGCCTTGTCAAGGGAAAAAGATTACATCAGCTTGCGGAACATGGCCTTGTAGTCGTCGATGGTGGCCTCGCGGGGGTTGCCGGGCGTGCAGGTGTCGGCGGCGGCGGACTGGGCCAGGAAGTCCAGGTCCTCCTCGCGCAGCTTCTCCAGCCTGGTGGGGATGCCGACATCCACAGACAGCTGGCGCACGGCGTCGATGGCGGCCTTGCGGTAGGCGGGCTGGTCCATGCCGGTGGTGTCCACGCCCAGCGCCTCGGCGATGTTTTTGAACTTCTCGCCGGTGTACTCCTGGTTGAACTCCATCACGATGGGCAGCATCATCGCGCACGCCACGCCGTGGGGGGTGTCATACAGCGCGCCCAGGGTGTGGGCCATGCTGTGCGCGATGCCCAGGCCGACGTTGGAGTAGGCCATAGCGGTCACGTACTGCGCCAGCGCCATGCCCTCGCGGCCCTCGGGGTCGTTCTCCACGGCCTTGCGCAGGTTCTTGCCGATCAGCTGGATGGATTCGAGATCCAGCACGTCGGACAGCTCCCAGGCGGCATTGGTGGTGTAGCCCTCGATGGCGTGGGTCAGCGCGTCCATGCCGGTGGAGGCGGTCAGGCCGCGGGGCATGGAGGACATCATATCGGGATCGACCACGGCGATGTCGGGGATGTCGTTGGGGTCGACGCAGACGAACTTGCGGGTCTTCTGCACGTCGGTGATGACGTAGTTGATGGTGGACTCGGCGCCAGTGCCGCCGGTGGTGGGCACGGCGATGGTGAACACGGTGCGCTTCTTCGTGGGGGCCACGCCCTCCAGGGAGCGAACGTCCGCGAACTCGGGGTTGTTGATGATGATGCCGATGGCCTTGCCGGTGTCCATGGAGGATCCGCCGCCGATGGTGATCATGAAGTCCGCGCCGCTCTTCTTGAAGGCCTCAACGCCACCCTGCACATTTTCGATGGTGGGGTTGGGCTTGATGTTGGAATAGACCT
>JAFWBZ010000158.1 GCA_017537105.1 Clostridia bacterium
GAACAGCAGCACGCCCGGCTCCACCACCAGGGCACGGGCCAGCGCCACGCGCTGCTGCTGGCCGCCGGAGAGCTGGTTGGTCATGCGGGCCTCCATGCCGGAGAGCTCCACCAGGGCCAGTATGTCCGTCACCCGGCGCTGGATCTCGTCCTTCGGCACCTTGCGCAGCCGCAGGCCGTAGGCCACGTTGTCGAACACGTTGTAGTGCGGGAACAGCGCGTAGCTCTGGAACACCATGGCGGTGTCGCGCTTGTTGGGGGTCAGGGCGTTGATGGGCTCGCCGCCCAGGTAGATCTCGCCCTCGTCCGGCGATTCAAAGCCCGCGATCATGCGCAGCGTGGTGGTCTTGCCGCAGCCGGAGGGACCCAGCAGGGTCACAAACGTCCCCGGCGCGATGTCCAGCGCCACGTCATGCACGGCGTAGAAGTCCTTCCCCGTCTTGGGGTCCTTGTAGATCTTGGAAATATGGTCCAGCTTGACGCCCTTGGGCTGTTTTACGCGCATATCTGCCATGGTCATTTCGCCTCCCGAATCTTTCTGCTTGTGCCGAAGTACTTGATGACGAGGTTCATCAGCAGCACCGAGCCGTAGGTGATCGCAATCAGTATGGTGGCGAAGGCACAGGCCACGCCATAGGCGCCCTTCTCCGCGAATTCATTGATCTGCACGGTGATCAGCAGATAGCTGGGCGTCACCAGCAGGATGATGGCGGAGATGGCGGTGATGGAGCGCACGAAGGCCGTCACCAGGCCGGAGAGGAAGGAATCCTTGATCAGCGGCAACGTCACCGACGTGAACACCTTCAGGCTGCCCGCGCCCATGTCGTAGGCGGATTCCTCGATGGACTTGTCAATTTGCCGCAGCGCCGAGATGCCGCTGCGCGTGCCGGTGGGCAGCGAGCGCACCACGAACACGATCACCAGGATCGCGCCCGTGCCATAGATGCCCTGCAGGAAGCCCGTGTGGAACATGCCGCCGGCGAAGCCGCGGATGTAGCCGATGCCCAGCACCGTACCGGGCACGGCCATGGCCAGCATGGAGACCAGCTCGATGAAGCCCTTGGCCTTAAACTTGCGCTTGACCACGAGATAGGAGATGATCATGGACAGCAGCGCCGTGATGGGCGACGCAATCAGCGACAGCAGGAAGGAGTCGCGGAAGGCCTTCAGACCCTTGTAGCGGGTGAACACCTGGCCGAACCACTTCGTGGTCAGCGTGAAATCGCGGCCCCAGGTCTTGAACAGCGCGCCGAAGGGCACGCAGATATACATCAGGATCACGAACAGGGCCATCAGCGAGCACAGCACGGTGAGCGGCACCGTGACGCTCTTGTCCTCGATCAGCATGCGCGCGCGGGAGGCCTTGCCCGTCAGCGTGGCCGCCGTCTTGCGCTCCAGGTAGTACTTCTGCACCGCGAACATCAGCATCGTGATGGCCAGCAGCACCACGGCCATGGCGCAGGCGCCGTTCTTGTCGTAGGCGCCGGTGATCTGCAGGTAGATGGTCGTGGCCAGCGTGTCATAGGAGCCGCCGATGATCATCGGGTTGGCGAAGTCGGCGATGGATTCGATGAACGCCACCAGGAAGGCGTTGCCGATGCCGGGCAGTAGCAGCGGCAGCGTCACCGACGTGAATACCTTGAACCGGCTGGCGCCCATGTCCCGCGCGGCCTCCTCCATCGAGGGATCGATGTTCTTCAAAAGCCCGCGGAACATCATGTAGCACACCGGGAAGAAGGTCATCGTCTGCACGATGGCGATGCCCCAGAATCCGTAGACGTTGTTGTCGTAGATGTGCAAAAGGTGCCGCGTGATGATGCCTGCCTTGCCGAACAGCATGATCATCGACAGTGAAAGCACAAAGGGCGGCGAGACCACGGGGAGCATCGAAACCACCTTGAACAGCCCCGCCATGAACCGCGTGCGCACCTTCACGTATTCCTCCACATAGGCGAACAGCAGGCCCACTGCCGCCGAGAGGATGCCCACCAGGAAGCCCACCTTGAGGGTGTTGGTGATGGCGCGAATGAAGGTATACTTCGCGAAGCTCTCTTTGAAGAAGCGGAGCGTCAGCCCCGTCTCGCCCGAATAGATGCTGTCCACCAGCAGAATCGCCAGCGGATAGAGTATGAAGACCGTCAGAAAGACGATCAGCACCGCGA
This sequence comes from Clostridia bacterium, assembly GCA_017537105.1. GTDB lineage: Bacteria > Bacillota > Clostridia > Christensenellales > Aristaeellaceae > UBA2862. The sequence goes on from JAFWBZ010000158.1 coordinate 2,162, forward strand.
TGGTCGTGACCATGACCGGGTCGGCCAGCAGCTTCCTGCGGTCCAGCGCCTTGCTCTGACCCTTGTCCATGGAAACAGCCCCCTTTCAAACTGACGTTGCCGCCCTTGGGCGGCTTCAACAAAGGGGGATGGTGATGTCACCATCCCCCTCGTTTGGGCAATGTCGTACCGGAAGGCGTTTCGCCTTATTCGGTCTGGAAGCGATCGTCTGCGGCGGCGCCCAGGGCTTCCATCACCTCGCTGATGTAGGTGGTGATGTTGTTCTTGGCGTCCTCGAAGTCGTAATCCATCACGTTCTCCGGATCGAGGCCGAAGTCGGCGACCACGGCGGGCTGCTCGGCGTTGTCGATCACCAGGAACTGATAGCTGCCGTACTCGTCGGCCTGGTTCACGCACTCGGGAGACAGGGCATACTCGATCCACAGCTTGGCGGCGTTGGGATGCTTCGCGCCCTTGAAGATGGCGGTGGCGCCGATCTC
>JAFWBZ010000159.1 GCA_017537105.1 Clostridia bacterium
AAATTACTACCAAAAAATCAGAGGAATGCAGCGTCGTTCGAGCAGTTGAACGGAAGGCCTGCCTGCCGGAATCGGATGCCCCCAGATGCGCACAAATGAAAGCAGATTCCAAGCAGAAGGATGCTGATTTGTGCGCAGAACTCGGCAGACAAGGCCCAAAAAACGATCATATCAGCGGCGAAAATGCCCGATTTGCTGTTGACAACGGGGAATCTTGCAGGTATAATAGTAAAAGGAAATGTCATAACAAAGGAACATTGTAATGCATGGACGCAATGCGGAGCAATCCGGCAGATGAAGCGCACGAATCTGCTGCACCTTTGCTCAGATGCGCTGCATCTTTCCGGAACAGGAGAAAAAAACGGCTGGAAGGGGTTGCTTTTATGCTGGAAGTCGGAAAGCTGGACAGGACCACGCCCATTCCACTCTATTACCAACTCAAGCAGATCCTGCTGGATGCCATCGGGCGGGGAGACTATCCCGTGGACAGCATGATTCCCACCGAAAAAGAACTGTCGGAAATGTTCCAGATCAGCCGCACCACCGTGCGCCAGGCCATCACGGAGATGGTGCAGGAGGGCTGGCTGTACCGGATCGCGAGCAAGGGCACCTTTGTGGCGCGGCTGAAGATCAAGCAGGATTTCATCAAGAAGCTGGAGACCTTCAACGAGCAGATCCTCCGCACGGGCTGCCGGCCGAGCACGGAGGTGTTGAAGCTGGAGGTCGTGGAGATGCCGCTGCCCGTGCGGGAACACTTCGGCCTCAAGGAAAAGGGAAGGTATATCTACCTGTATCGGCGGCGCTTTGCGGATGACGATCCCATCGTCACGGTGGAGACCTGGCTGCCCTACGAGCGGTGCGCCTTCGTGATGACGCACAACTTTGTCGAGGAGTCCATGTACAACGTGCTCGCGAAGAACGACGCCACGCGCATCTGCCACGTCACCCGCGTGCTGGAGGCCGTGGCGGCCAACAGCCGGGACGTGGAGACGCTGAACGTGCGCCGGGGCAAGCCCATACAGTTCTCCTCCACCATCGGCTTCAATCGCGCGGAGGAGCCCATCGAATACTCGCTGGCCCGCTATCGGGGAGACCGGAACCGCTTTGAAGTTGATCTGCTGATTGAAACCTGATCGGGAAAGAGGCCGGGAACGCCATGCGCGTGCCCGCGCATGAGGGAAATGGGGGAGTGGAACCGTGATTCAGACCGTGACCGGCCCCATCGCGCCGGAGGTGCTGGGCTTTTGTCAGCCCCACGAGCACCTGTTCGTGCGCCGGACGCCGGCTGCCGAGGTCAATCCCGCCCTGCAGATCGAGGATGAGGCCAGATCCGTTTCGGAGGTTGCCGCCTACCGGGATGCCGGCGGCGGCGCCATCGTGGATTGCCAGCCCGGCGGCGCGGGGCGCGATCTGCATGTGCTTCGGCGCATCAGCCGGGAGACGGGCGTCCGGATCGTGGGCGTGACCGGCTATCACATGCCGGGCTTTTATCCCGAAGGTCACTGGAGATTCTCCGAGAGCCGCGAGGCGTTGCAGGAGCGCTTCCTGCGCGAGCTCACCGAGGGCGTTCGGGAGCCGGGGGAGGAGGTCCCGGTGTTTCCCGGGGCGGTCAAGGCCGCCATCGGGACGGACGGTCCCGTGGGCCGCTTTGCAGTCTGCCTTCGCGCGGCGGCCGGCGTGGCGGCCCGGGCGGGCGTGCCGCTGATCCTGCACACCGAGTACGGCGCGGGCGCCGTGGAGGCGGTGCGAATCTGCGAGGCGGAGGGCCTCGATCCCGCGCGCATCGCCGTGTGCCACGTGGACCGGCAGGCGAGCGACTATGCGCCTCACGAGGCCGTGGCCCGCACCGGCGCGTATCTCGAGTACGATACCATCGCCCGGTACAAGTATCACGACGACCCCTCCGAGGTCGCCCTGATCCGGCACATGCTGGAGCTCGGCTATGCCGGCCGGCTGCTGATGTCGCTGGACACCACGGCCGCCCGTCTCCGGAGCTATGGCGGCGCGCCGGGCCTGACCGACATCCTCGGGCGCTTCATCCCGATGCTCATGGACGCGGGCGTTTCCCGGATGGAGATCGACGAAATCACCCGGGAGAACCCCAAAAATCTGTTTATGTAAGTGAACGCAAGGAGGTTATGCATATGATTCGTCTTCCCGAACCCGCAACCCGGCCGACCATGTATTTCATCGGCGTCACCACCGGCCAGTCCTCGATCATGCGCATCTTCCCCATCTGGGCGAAGGCGCTGGGGCTGGACGCCTGCATCAAGGGCATCGACATCACGCTGCATGCCCCTGCCGAGGACTACCGCGCGGCGGTGGAATTCATCAAAAACGATCCGCTGTCCCTGGGCGCGCTGGTGACCACCCACAAGATCGATCTGTACAACGCCTGCCAGGATCTGTTTGAGTATTTCGATCCCTACGCGCTGCAGTTCGGGGAGATTTCGTCCATCTCCAAGAAGGACGGCAAGCTCTGCGGCCACGCCAAGGACCCCATCTCCGTGGGCCTGGCGCTGGATTCCTTCGTGCCGGCGGACCACTGGAAGCGGTATCCCAAGGCCCAGGCCTGTGTGCTGGGCGCGGGCGGCAGCTCCCTGGCGGTGAGCGCCTATCTGGCGCATGAAAAGCACGGCGACAATGTGCCGGATCGCATCAACGTGAACAACCGCTCGGTGCCGCGCCTCCAGGAGGCCATGCACCTGCTCGAGAAGAACCGCGTGCCCATGAGCTATCACCTCTGCCCGATTCCGGAGTGGAACGACAAGGTGGTCGAGGCGCTGCCGGAGGGCTCCATCGTCATCAACGCCACCGGCATGGGCAAGGACCGCCCCGGCTCCCCCCTTACCGACAACTGCAAGTTCCCGATGCATGGCATCGTGTGGGAGTTCAACTATCGCGGCACGCTGGAGTTCATGCATCAGGCGGAGGCCCAGCAGGCCGAGCGGGATCTGCAGATCGAGGACGGCTGGACCTACTTCATTCACGGCTGGACGCAGGTGATCGCCGAGGTGTTCCACATCGACATCACCGGCGAGCGTCTGGCGATGTGCGACCGGCTTGCCCGGTAAACGGAAGCCAAGCAAACCGTGCGTCGAGAGGCACGCACGGAGGGTGACAGGAGGAAACGGCGCTATGAAAAAGATTCTCACCACCCCGCGCTCATACGGGCGGGACATGCCCGAGTTGTTTGCGCAGCTGGAGGCGGCGGGGTATGCCGTGGTCAAAAACACCACCGGCGGTATCCTGGACAAGGAGCAGATGAAGGCCCTGATTGCGGACTGCGTCGGCGTCATTGTGGGCGTCGATCCGCTGGACGCGGAGGTGCTGTCCTGTGCGCCGAAGCTGCGCGCCATCTCCAAATACGGTGTTGGCGTGGACAACATCGACCTGGACGTCTGCAAGGCGCGCGGCATCAGGGTCAGCCGGGCAATGGGCGCCAACTGCGAGGCCGTGGCAGATTACGCCGTGGCGCTGATGCTGGCCGTGGCCCGCAGGGTCCCGGCGATCGACCGCAAGTGCCGCCAGCTGGACTGGGGCAAGATCACCACCCGGGACGTCAGCCATGCCACACTGGGACTGTTCGGCCTGGGCGCCATCGGCAAGTTCGTCGCAAGGCGCGCCAAGGGCTTTGACATGAAGGTCATGGCCTACGATCCCTATTGGCCGGAGGAGTTTGCCCGGGAGAACGGCATCGAGCGCGCCGACGCCGAGACCATCTTCCGGAACGCCGATTTCATCTCGCTGCACCTGCCGCTGATGCCCGAAACCGAGGGCTTCGTGGGTGAGCGGGAGCTTTCGATGATGAAGAAGGACGCCATTCTCATCAACACCGCCCGCGGCGGATTGGTGGACGAGAGGGCGCTGCTGAAGGCCCTTCAGGAGAACCGCATCTACGGGGCAGGGCTGGATGCCTTTGCCCACGAGCCGCCCGAGGACAACGCCTGGTTTACCCTGGACAACGTGGTCCTCGGCTCACACTGCGCCGCGTCCACCACGGGCGCCACGCGGAACATGGGCCGCATCGCCACGGACAATCTGCTTCGCGACCTAAAAGGAGAATAACGCATGAAGTACATCATCGCGCATGATCTGGGCACTTCCGGCAACAAGGCCACGCTGTTCAGCGAGGAGGGCCGGCTGGTGGGCTCCACGGTGTACGCCTACGGATGCCACTATTTCAACGACAACTGGGCGGAGCAGGACCCGGCGGACTGGTGGAAGTCCATCTGCGATACCACGAAGGGCCTGATCGCCAAGACCGGCGTGGACAAGCGGGACATCGCGGCCGTCTCCTTCTCGGGACAGATGATGGGCTGCCTGTGCGTGGACCGGCAGGGCAATCCGCTGCGCCCGTCGATCATCTGGGCGGACCAGCGCGCCCAGGCCCAGCAGAATGCCATCGGCGAGCACATCTCCCTGAACGACTACTATCACATCGTCGGACACCGCAACGCCGCCAGCTACGGCCTGCAGAAGCTGATGTGGGTGCGGGACAACGAGCCGGACATCTACAAGAACACCTACAAGACGCTGAACGCGAAGGACTACATCGTGTTCAAGCTGACCGGGAAGTTCTTCACCGAGCCCTCCGACGCCTCGTCCAACGCCTGCGTGGATCTGAAGACGCTGTCCTGGTCGGAGAAGATCGTGGAGATCTCCGGCATCGATCCGGACAAGCTGCCCGAGATCGTGCCTTCGACCCACGTCGCCGGGGGCGTGACCCGCGAGGCCGCGGAGGCCACGGGCCTGGCCGAGGGCACGCCGGTGGTCATGGGCGGCGGCGACGGCGTGTGCGCCAACGTGGGCGCGGGCTCCGTGAAACCGGGCCAGACTTTCAGCTATGTGGGCTCCTCCTCTTGGATCGCTTCCACCAGCGCGGAGCCGGTGTTTGACGATCAGATGCGCACCGTCACCTGGGCGCACATCGTGCCGGGCATGTACGCGCCCAACGGCACCATGCAGTCCGCCGGCGGCAGCTATGCCTGGCTGAAGAACCAGGTGTGCCGCTACGAGGCCGCCGAGGCCGAGAAGCGGGGCATCAGCGCCTACGATCTCATCAACGCCGAAATCGAGCAGAGCCCGGTGGGCGCCAACGGCGTCATCTTCCTGCCCTACCTGCTGGGTGAGCGCGCGCCGCGCTGGAATCCGGATGCCAAGGCCGCGTTCCTGGGGCTGAAGATGGAAAACGAGCGCAGGGACATGCTGCGCAGTGTGCTCGAGGGTGTGACCATGAACCTGGGCATCATCCTGGAGGTGCTGCGGCAGTACCTGACCATCGACGAGATCCTGGTCATCGGCGGCGGCGCAAAGGGCCCGGTGTGGCGCCAGATGATGGCGGACGTCTACAACGCCCGCATCAAGGTGCCGGTGCTGCTGGAGGAGGCCACCTCCATGGGCGCGGCCGTCACGGGCGGCGTGGGCGTGGGCCTGTTCCGGGACTTCGACGCCATCGAACGCTTCATCGAGATCAGCTCCGTCCAGGAGCCGGACCCCGAGGCGGTGAAGGCCTATGGCCCCGTGAAGGAAATGTTTGAGCTGTGCTATCAGTCGCTGCTGCCGGTGTACCGGAAGATGGCGGGGAAATAGCCGTGTTTGCGGGCGACAGGTTGTGCTGTCGCCCGCGCCGTGTATGCATTTTATGGAGGAGGAATAGCCATGCAGACGCCTGAACTGTTTACCCTGCTTCCCGAGGAATACGTGGCGACGCCGGACGGCATGACCATCGACAGGGAGGGGAACCTGATTCTCTCCTGTCCGAACTTTGCCAACATGGACCTGCCCAGCTGCGTGCTGAAGATCGATAAGGATCGGAACATCACCAAATGGTTTGACGTTCCCGTGAACCCGGAGACCGGCGAGGCCCGCTCCATGGGCCTGGAATTCGGACCGGACGGCGATCTCTACATGGTGGACAATCCCGGCTGGACGGGACGGCCCGACCTGATCCGCACCGGCCGCATCATCCGCGTACACTTCAACGCCGCGGGGGAATACGAATCCTTCAGCGTAGTGGCGGACCACATGGAGCATCCCAACGGACTGCGCATCCGCAACGGGCATATCTACGTCACCCAGTCCACGCTGGAGCTGGTGAAGACGGAGTCCGGAAAGCTGATGAGCTGCGTCTACTGCTTCGCGTTGGAGGATCGGGACATCCACTGCACCAACACCCTGGCAGACGAAAACATCCTCTGCACCTTCATCACCGAGAATCCGCTTTGCCAGTATGGCGTGGACGGCATCATCTTTGACCGGGAGGGCCGGCTGATCATCGGAAACTTCGGCGACGGCTCCATGTGGCGCCTCACTCTCAACGCGCGGGGCGACAGGATGATCGACAAGGAGCTCTGGTGCGTCGATCCGGAGAACCTCAAGACCACGGACGGCATGACCATCGACGAGTACGGCAACATCTACGTCGCCGATTTTTCCGCCAACGCCATCGGCAAGGTCTCCCCGGAGGGAAAGATCACCCGCATCGCCCAGTCTCCGGACTGCACCGGCTGGGAGGGCGGCCTGGACGAGCCCGGCGAGCCCTGCTACTGGAACGGCAAGCTCATCGTATCCTGCTTTGACTGCGTGGTGGACGACCAGAAGGTGAATACCGCCCACGAGATTCCGGCCACCATGGCCATGCTGGATATCGAACCCTGACGCCGGGATCGTTCCGGGCATCGAAAACGGGCTGTCTCCTGAGGAGGCAGCCCGTTGGTTATCCGCGCGCGGAAGTCATTCCGCCCAGCGGGGATTGTCGATCATGACCGGCTTGCCGTCGCGCTC
>JAFWBZ010000160.1 GCA_017537105.1 Clostridia bacterium
CCCGCCGCCGCCCGGTCGTTCAGCCTCCGGCAGAGCTTGGCGCGCATGTCCGAGGCCGCCGCGCGGGTGAACGTCACCACCAGCATGCGGTCCACGTCCGCGCCCCCGTCGGCGATCAGGCGCATCACGCGCTCCACCAGCACCGTGGTCTTGCCGGAGCCCGCCGCGGCGCTCAGCAGGATGTTGCTGCCCCGGGCCTCGATGGCCCGAAGCTGTTCGTCTGTCCAGCGCGTCATGTCGTCACCTCCATCGTCGTCGATCCCGGAAAAGGCGCAATGCCCGGGGATTTGTCAGCGGGCCACAAACAGGAAGTAGGACAGCACGACGATGCCCAGGGCGATGCGGTACACGCCGAAGGAGCGGAAGTCGTGGGTCTTGACGTACTCCACCAGCAGGCGGACCACCAGCATGGACACGATATAGGCCACCAGCATGCCCACCGCCAGCAGGATGAACTCGTTGCCGGAGATGATCGCGCCGTACTTGACGATCTTCAGAAGGCTCGCGCCGAACATCACCGGGATGGCGAGGAAGAACGTGAACTCCACCGCCACGCCGCGGGAGACGCCCAGCAGCAGCGCGCCCACGATGGTGGCGCCGGAGCGGGAGGTGCCCGGGAAGACGGCGGCGATCAGCTGGAACAGGCCGATGACGGCCGCGGTTTTGAAGTCGAGCTTCGACAGGCTGCGGATGGACGGCTCGCGGCCCTCGCGCAGGTTCTCGATCAGGATGAACGCCGCGCCCACCAGGATCAGCATGATGGCCACGCACATGGGGCCGTAGAACAGGGCGTCGAACACGTCGTCAAACAGCACGCCCACCACCGCCGCGGGCACGCAGGCCACGAGGATCTTCAGCCACAGCAGGATCCGGTCCATCTTTACCCAGGCCAGCAGGCCGTACTCCCCCGCCGGATGCCGGTTGTGGCGGCGGCCGAAGGGCCAGACGCGATCCCAGTAGACCATCAGCACGGCCATGATCGCCCCCAGCTGGATGACCACCTCGAACAGCCCATAGAATTCCTTGGAAACCTGCAGCGGCAGCCACTCGTTCAGCAGGATCATGTGCCCGGTGCTGGACACCGGCAGCCACTCGGTGATGCCCTCGACGATGCCGAAGAGCATTGCCTTGACGATTTCAAGCGCACTCATGGGGTTACCTCCTCATTCCTCCCGGGACCGGGCACGACCATCATACGGGGCGCGCCCGCCGGACTATTCCTTCAGGGCGCCCAGCTCCTCGTAGGGCGTGCCCCGCTTGTTGTGCTCATAGATCTTGGCGTCCACCAGCGTCCGGTAGAAGCGGTGGTACATATAGTGATACAAAAACCCCTCTTTGCCATCCAGGAAGCCGCCCCGGAAGACATAGGAGTAGACGAACATCAGCCAGCAGCGGAAGAACATCGGCATGCGGTAATAGAAGCCGAACTTTTTGTTCCGGGTGCTCTGGTTCAGGCTGTCCAGCGCCACCTCCCGGGACCGGCCCTCGACGTAGTCGAAGTAGTCCCGCACCTCGCGCCCGGCGTACCAGTTCAGCTTGCTGATGTAGTGGCTCATGTCCTTGTAATCGTAGTGCAAGAACTTCTCCCGGGCGTCCACCGAGCGGCCGCGGGACAGCAGGGTATGTTCGTCCATGTTGCGGTCCTCAATGCGCCCGACGCCGGTCTTGAACACCATCAGCTTGCGCTTCATGTTGCGCGCGTGGGCGAGCCTGCGGCCCATGAAGTAGAGCCAGGCCTCCAGCACGATGCCGTTGACGTCGTCCGCGTCGTGGGCGGACATCAGCGCCTCGAGCTCCCGGCACAGCGCCGGGGTCAGCCGCTCGTCCGCATCCAGCCGCATCGTCCACTTCGTCGCGATGCCCGCGTGGTCCAGCGCCCAGTTGAACTGCCGCGCGTAGTTTTCGAAGGGATGCGCCAGCACCTCCGCGCCGTCCGCCCGGGCGATGTCGCAGGTGGCGTCCGTGGAGCCGCTGTCCACCACCACCACCCGCGCGGCGAAGCCCTCGAGGGACTTCAGGCAGTCGGGCAGGTTCTTTTCCTCGTTTTTCGTCAGCACGATGGCCGTGATGTCCGCCATTCGCGCTCGCCTCCTTTCTCAGCCCCTGCGCTTCGCCATCTCCCGGCGATACTTCTTCACCGCCTGGATGGAATAGGTGAACCAGGGCCACGGATCCCTGAGGGAGAAGATCTGGTCCGAGGTGCGGCGGAAATCAAACCAGCCCGGCTTCGTCCGGAAGCGGTCGGGCGACTTCAGCAGCCACAGCAGGTCGGTGTGCATGTAGCGCAGCCGCACGCCGTCCCGGTAGTCGGGATACCCGGTCACCGGCAGGCCCAGCGCCAGCTCCACGATCTGACGGGCGACGTCCACGCCCGCGAGGAAGCAGATCTTCACGCCGCCGGTCACCCGGGGATTGACCTCCAGCACCTTGGCCCGCCGGTCCCGGGGATCCTCGATCAGATCCACGTCCGCGTAGCCCCGCCAGCCGATGGCCTGCAGCAGCCGGATGCAGTTGCCGGTGATGGTCTGATCGTGCAGCGTGGTGTTGCAGCAGCTGGAGCCGCCGGTCACCGGATACCAGCGGGTCTTGTCGAACAGCACGGCGCTCTTCGCCTCGCCGTCCGCATCGAGAAACACCTGGCACTGCAGCTGGCGGCCGGTCTGGGGAATGTACTCCTGCACCACCATCGGCCCGCAGCGCTCGACGGTTCGGTCGAACACCTCGCGCAGCCCGGCCTCATCCCGAATGACGTGGAAGCCGATGCCGCCATAGCCGATGCGGGGCTTGATGACGAAAGGATACCGGAGCCCCGAGGCCAGCACCTTCTCCAGCGAATCCATGTCGTACACCGTGTCGGGATGCGGCACGCCCGCGCGGGAGCAGTAGAGCATCGTCCACTGCTTGTCCATCACGCGGTAGAACAGCTCCGGGCCGTTCTCCGCGGGATGGGCGTACTGCGACACCTCTTCGAGGTGATCGGCCAGCAGCCGCGCCGAGAAGTCCGTGGTGGGGATGACCACGTCGTAGCGGTCCTCCCGGAGCACCCCGTAAAGCACCGCCCAGGAGGCCTCCGCATCGTCCCGGTCCCAGGGCCGCAGCAGCTTCCGGTTGGGCCAGCGGGAGGCGTAGCCCAGATCCAGCCGGGAGCTGTTCAGCGTGGTCACGTGGCAGCCCAGCTTCCGAAGCGCCGGCATCAGCGCCATGTTCTGCCGGGCAAAGCCCTCCAGCAGCAGCACCTGCGTCCCCCGCAGGTCCGCGGGCTGCGGGGTGGGCACCCCGGACGGTCCCAGCGATTCCTTCGCGCGCATATCTCCATCCCTCGCCTTCAAAGGCATACAAACATCCATTATAGTTGAATGAATTATAGCATACCCCGCAGGGGGACACAACAATCAAATCATAAAATTCATCGAAAGATACTTGCATCCGAAGGCGAAATCATGTATAGTATCTACCATGCAAACCCGAGTAAATTACTCGGCATAAATGCCGAAGGGGCGACAGTGGAAAAGCATGGAAACGCCATCCGCACTTCTGAGGCTCGACGGCCTCGTCAAATCCTATGACCGCGCACCCGTGCTGCGGGGCATCCATCTCGACGTGCAGCCGGGGGAATTCGTCACGCTGCTGGGGCCCTCGGGCTGCGGCAAGACCACCACGCTGCGCATCATCGCGGGGCTGCTGGCGCCGGACGAGGGCCGGGTGTGGCTGGACGGCCAGGACATCACCGACCTGGCCCCGGAAAAGCGCGATCTGAACACCGTCTTCCAGAACTACGCGCTGTTTCCCCACATGAACGTGGAGCGGAACATCGCCTACGGCCTGCGCGCCCGGGGCGCGAAGCGCGCCGAGTGGCGCGGCCAGGTCGAACAGATGCTGAAGCTGGTGCAGCTGGAGGGCTATGAAAAGCGCATGCCCGCGCAGCTGTCCGGCGGGCAGCGACAGCGCGTGGCCATCGCCCGGGCGGTGGTGCTGAATCCCAAGCTGCTGCTGCTGGACGAGCCGCTGGGGGCGCTGGATCTGAAGCTCCGCCACCAGATGCAGGTGGAGCTGAAGGCCGTGCAGAAGCGGCTGGGCATCGCCTTTGTGTACATCACCCACGACCAGGAGGAAGCCCTGAACATGTCCGACCGGATCGCCATCATGAACGACGGCCAGCTGATCCAGGTCGGCACGCCGGAGGACGTGTACGAGCGCCCGGCCACCCGCTTCGCGGCGGACTTCATCGGCCAGACCAATCTGCTGGACTGCGAGGTCATCGAGGGGGAGGGCGGGCGGCTGGTGCTCCAGTACGCCGGCTCGCGCTTCCCCGCCGTGAGCGCGCTGCCCCTGCGG
>JAFWBZ010000161.1 GCA_017537105.1 Clostridia bacterium
GTTCATCAAACTCTTCATGTTGGTCGTATTCTTCGGCATCATGGTCGGCGTCGGCCTGTACAGCCGGCGGCACGCCACCGACGTCAACGGCTTTGTGCTGGGCGGCAGGCAGGTGGGCCCGTGGCTGACGGCCTTTGCCTACGGCACCTCCTACTTCTCTGCGGTCATCTTCGTGGGCTATGCCGGCCAGTTCGGCTGGAAGTACGGCATCGCCTCCACCTGGATCGGCTTAGGCAATGCCTTCATCGGCTCCCTGCTGGCCTGGGTGGTGCTGGGCCGGCGGACCCGCATCATGACCCAGCAGCTCAACAGCGCAACCATGCCCGAGTTTCTGGGCAAGCGCTACGACAGCCGCGCGCTGAAGATCGGCGCCTCCGCCATCATCTTCGTCTTCCTGATCCCGTACACGGCGTCGCTGTACAACGGCCTCTCCCGCCTGTTCGGCATGGCCTTCAACATCGACTACACGCTGTGCATCGTCATCATGGCGATCCTGACCGGCATCTACGTCATCGCCGGCGGCTACATGGCCACCGCCATCAACGACTTCATCCAGGGCATCATCATGCTGGTGGGCATCGTGGCGGTCATCGCGGCGGTGCTGAAAGCCAACGGCGGCTTCATGGCGGCCTACAAGGGTCTCTCCGAGGTCCCCTTCGAGGGCATGACCGGCGCGTTCTCCTCCTTCTTCGGTCCCGATCCCTTCAACCTGCTGGGCGTGGTGATCCTGACCTCGCTGGGCACCTGGGGCCTGCCGCAGATGGTGCAGAAGTTCTACGCCATCCGCTCCGAAAACGCCATCGCCAAGGGCACGATCATCTCCACCTTTTTTGCGCTGGTGGTGGCCGGCGGCTGCTACTTCCTGGGCGGCTTCGGGCGGCTGTTCACCGCGACCATCGATCCCGCGGGCACGGGCATTCCCGCCGGCGGCTACGATTCCGTCGTCCCCACGATGCTCGAGGGCCTTTCTCCGTTCCTGCTGGGCGTGATCGTCATCCTGGTGCTCTCCGCCTCCATGTCCACGCTCTCGTCGCTGGTGCTGGCCTCCAGCTCCACGCTGACGCTGGACTTCCTGAAGGACAACATCGTCCGGGACATGGATGAGAAGAAGCAGGTCTTCGTCATGCGGCTGTTGATCGTGGTGTTCATCCTGATCTCGGTGATCATCGCCATCTTCCAGTACAAGACCACCACCAACTTTATCGCGCAGCTGATGGGCATCTCCTGGGGCGCGCTGGCGGGCGCATTCCTCGCCCCGTTCCTCTACGGTCTCTACATGAAGAAGTCCACGGCGGCCTCCGCCTGGTGCAGCATGATCTTCGGCGCGGGCATCATGGTGCTGAACATGCTGGCCAAGCCCCTGTTCCCGGCGTGGCTCCAGAGCCCGATCAACTGCGGCGCCTTTGCGATGCTCGCGGGCCTGGTGATCGTGCCCGTGGTGAGCCTGTTCACGCCGAAGCCCGAGAAGGGCCTGGTGGACTACGCCTTCGCCGGCTACGAGCGCAAGGTCGTCGTCTCCGCCCGCGACTCCCTGGGCGACAGCGAGAAGGCATAGCACGCGCGTTCTCTGCATGAGAAAACCCCTCAAGCCATCCGTCGGGGAAGGCCTGAGGGGTTTTGTATCGTCGAAATCATCCTGCATTCACGCCGTGCTTGACCCGGTCGCGCTCCTCGGCGCGCTTGGCGTTGTTGAAGCGGTCCAGGGTGCCCACCAGATAGCCGGTGATGCGGCGGATGCGTTCGAAGGGCACGTCGCCTTCCTCCCGGCCGCAGCAGGGGCAGCGGTCGCCGATGATGCCGTTGTAGCCGCAGATGGGATCGCGGTCCACCGGATGGTTGATGGAGCCGTAGCCGATGCCGCTCTCCTTCATCACGCGGACGATCTTCTCAAAGGCCTCCAGGTTCTGCGTGGTGTCGCCGTCGAGCTCCACGTAGGAGATGTGGCCGGCGTTGGTCAGGGCGTGATAGGGGGCCTCCAGCTGGAGCTTCCGCACCGCGCCGATGGGGTAATAGACCGGCACGTGGAAGCTGTTGGTGTAGTATTCGCGATCCGTGACGCCCTCGATCACGCCGTACTTCTTCGCGTCGATCTGCACAAACCGGCCGGACAGCCCCTCGGCGGGCGTGGCCAGCAGCGTGAAGTTCAGATGATGGCGCGCGGAGGCGTCGTCGCAGATCTGGCGCATGTGGGAGACGATCTCCAGGCCCAGGTTCTGCGAGGTCTCGCTCTCGCCGTGGTGCTTTCCCGTCAGCGCCTTCAGCGTCTCCGCGAGGCCGATGAACCCGACGGACAGTGTGCCGTGCTTCAGCACCTCGCGCACCTCGTCGTCCCAGCCCAGCTTCTCGCTGTCCAGCCACACGCCCTGGCCCATCAGGAAGGGATAGTTGCGCACGCACTTGCGGCACTGGATCTCGAACCGGTCGAGCAGCTGGTCGATCACCAGGTTCATCATGTGGTTGAGCTCTTCGAAGAACAGGTCGATGTTGCCGTTCGCCTTGATGGCCAGCCGGGGCAGGTTGATGGAGGTGAAGCTCAGGTTTCCGCGCTGGTTGCAGATCTCCCGCTCGGGGTCGACCACGTTGCCGATCACGCGGGTGCGGCAGCCCATGTAGGCGATTTCCGTTTCCGGGCGGCCGGGCACGTAGTACTTCAGGTTGAAGGGCGCGTCGAGGAACGAGAAGTTGGGGAACAGCCGCTTGGCGGAGCAGCGGATGGCCAGCTGGAACAGGTCGTAGTTCGGGTCCCCGGGATTGTAGTTCACGCCCTCCTTGACGCGGAAGATCTGGATGGGGAAGATGGGCGTCTCCCCGTTGCCCAGGCCTGCCTCGGTGGACAGCAGCAGGTTCCGGATGGCCATGCGCGCCTCGGGGGAGGTGTCCATGCCGTAGTTGATGGACGAAAACGGCACCTGGGCGCCAGCGCGGCTGTTCATGGTGTTCAGGTTGTGGATCAGCGCCTCCATGGCCTGGAAGGTGGCGCGGTCCGTCTCGCGGACGGCCTTTCGATGGGCGAAGGTCTGAATGCGCTCGATCTCCTCGCCGTCGAGCCCCATCTCGCCCAGCCGGTCCGCCTCCACCGCGAAGTAGACGTCGCACTGCTCCAGCGTGGGCGTCAGCTCCGTGTCAGACTCGATGTCCTCCATCATCTCGCGGATGGCGCGCTCCGCGTCCTCCACGCCGTCCAGCAGCTCCAGCGCCCGGACCAGGTTGTCGCGGTAGCAGCGCCGGAAGGTCTTTGCGACGCCCTCCGCCATGGCGTAGTCGAAGTTGACGATGCTCTGGCCGCCGTGCTGGTCGTTCTGGTTGGCCTGTATGGCGATGCAGGCCAGCGCCGCATAGGTGCGGATGTCCTTCGGCTCCCGCAGGTGCCCGTGACCGGTGGAAAAACCGCCGTGGAACAGCTTCAGCAGGTCGATCTGGCAGCAGGTGGTGGTGAGCGTGAGGAAGTCCATGTCGTGGATGTGGATGTCGCCGCTGCGGTGGGCCTCGGCGTGCTCCGGCTTCATCATGAACATCAGGTTGAACTGCTTGGCGCCCTCCGAGCCGTACTTCAGCATCGTGCCCATGGCGGTGTCGCCGTTGATGTTGGCGTTTTCCCGCTTGATGTCCGATTCAATGGCGGGCTTGTTGGTCAAGTCGTCGTAGATGCGCATGAGCCGCGTGTTCATCTCCCGGATGCGGCTGCGCTCGGCGCGATAGAGGATGTAGGCCTTCGCGGTGCGGACGAATCCGTTCTCGATCAGCGCGCGCTCCACCGCGTCCTGCACGTCCTCCACGGTGGGGGTCTCGATGGCTTCGTTGGCGGAGAGCTTCGCCACCACCTGGCGCGTGATGTCCTCCGCCGTGCGGCGCGACTTCGCGCTGCCGGTGGCCTGAAAGGCCTTCATGATGGCGTCTGTGATTTTTTCTGCGTCGAAGGCGAGCTCGCGCCCGTCTCTCTTGATGATCTGTTCCAACATACGCAATCCCTCCGAGACACATTATATTGTGCCTGCATCAGAAAATCAATACTACATGTTGTAGTGA
>JAFWBZ010000162.1 GCA_017537105.1 Clostridia bacterium
GACAGCCGGGAGGTGCTGGAGGCCGCGCTGGACGATTTCGACGGCACCATTCTCACCGTCAGCCACGACCGTTACTTCATCAACAAGGTGGCGAACCGCGTCATCGAGATAACGCCCGAGGGCGTGCGCGAGTACATCGGAAACTACGACGACTACCTCGAAAAGAAGCGGCTTGAGGAGGCCGGAGATGCGGCCGCGGAGAGTCTCGGACTGACCCGCACGCAGCTGGACAAGGAAAAGCGGTTGAAGCGTCTCCAGAAGGAATCCGCGAAGGCGCTCCGGCAAAAGCTGCAGCAGGCGGAGGCGGAGATCGCCTCGACCGAGGCGGAGATCGAACGGCTGGAGACCTCCATGGGCACGCCGGAGGTCTACGCCAATCCGGAGGAATCCGCCCGGGTCGCCCGGGCACACCGGGAGGCCCAGGAGCGGCTGGACGCGCTCTACGAGGACTGGGAGGCACTGTCGGAGGCCGTTGCAGGTCTCGACGGACAGTGAGCATACTGCAAAAACACGGGGCTGTCCCGCGATGACGGATCGACGTCATCACGAGGCAGCCCCGCGCCGTTTGTCGGGTTCGGACTACTTGTTCTTCTTCTTGGAGAGGATGTCGAACACCACGGCAGCCAGCAACACGAAGCCCTTGACCACCCTCTGGTAGTTGGCGTCCAAGCTGATTTGGAACATGCCCAGGTTGATGACGCCGATCAGCGTCGCGCCGATGACCATGCCCAGCACGGAGCCCGCGCCGCCGCTGGCGGACACGCCGCCCACCACGCAGGCGGAGATGGCGTCCATCTCGAAGTTCTTGCCCGCATCCGCGTTCGCCGCGGTGAAGCGGGCGATGACCGTCATGGCGGAGATGGCCGTCAGGATCGCCATGTTCAGGTAGGCGATGAACATGATTCTGCGGGTATTCACGCCGGAGAGCCGCGCGGCCTCCATGTTGCCGCCGACCACGTAGAAGTGGCGGCCGATGGTGGTCCGGCTGGTGATGAAGCTGTAGATCAGCACCACGGCGGCCACCCAGATCAGCACCACGGGAATGCCGCCGGCAAGCGCCAGCTTATACATGAACAGCAGGATCACGCCGCCACCGAGGATGCTCTTCACAACGGCGGTTCGCATGGTGTCGGCCACATAGCCCTTCCGGAGCCTGGAATTGCGCGTCATGAATACGGCAAGCACGACGACTGCCGCGGCGGCGACGCCCGCGATCATGCAGGGCCAGTTCATGACTCCGTCCGCCGTCTTGAAGACCTTGCCGGAAAACACGTTCAGGAAGGTCTGCGGGAAGGGCGCGATGGAGCCGGTGACGGAGTTGTTCCGCAGGATCGAGGTACCCAGTCCACGGAAGGCCAGGTAACCGGCCAGCGTGGCGATCCACGGCGGAACGTTCACGTAGGCAATCAGAAAGCCCAGGCCACAGCCGTACACGGCGCTGATCAGCAGCATGAGCAGGATGGACACGCCGGTGCTCATGCCGTTGATGACCATCAGCACGCCGCCGATCGAGCCCAGCAGGCATACGAACGCGCCGCAGGACAGGTCGATGTTGCCGCCGGTGAGCATGCACATCAGCATGCCGCAGCCCAGGATGTACACATACGCATTCTGCGTGATCAGTGCGTTGAAGCTGGACGGCTTGAAGATGCCGCCGCCCGTCAGGATCGCAAAGAACAGATACACAAGGACCAGGACGACGAGCATGGCATTCTTTTTCAGCGTCGTTACGATTGCATTCTTATCCATTGTTTGTCATCCTCCCTGCCTTACCGCTTTTGCCGCTTGGACAGCACGTCGAACATGACCGCCAGCAGCAGCACGATGCCCTTTACGACCTTCTGGTAGTTGGAGTCGACGCCCATGATGCCCATGCCCTGGTTGATGACGCCCATCAGCGTCGCGCCGATGATCATGCCGGAGACCTTGCCGATGCCGCCGTAGGCGGAGGCTCCGCCGATGAAGCAGGCGGCGATGGCATCCATCTCATAGCCCTCGCCGTAGGTGGGGTCGATGCCCTTTGCCCGCGCCGCGGTGAGCACGCCCGCCAGGCCGGCCAGCAGGCCGATGTTGGCATACGCGAACCAATACACATTGCGCGCGTTGACGCCGGAGAGCGCCGTGGCCTTTTCATTGCCGCCCACGGCGTACAGGTGACGGCCAATGGCAGTGCGGTTGGTCACGTAGTTGTAGATGCCCACCACCAAGGCGATCCAGATGAGCACCGTGGGAATGCCCTTGTGGTTGGCCAGCTTCCAGGTCAGCCAGAGCACCACCGCGGAGATCAGCACCGTGGTCACCGCCTGCCCGGAGATGGACTGGCTGATGCCCAGCTTCCGCTGAACGGAGATCTTCCGCAGCGTCAACACCACAAACGCGACCACGGCGATGATGCCCACCACCAGGCAGGTCACGTTCGGCTTGCCCTCCCGGCCCATCAGCTGGCCCAGGAAGTCGGGCACGTAGCAGTTCGCGCCGCCGCCGAAGATGTTCAGTAAGCTCTCATTGCTGATGGACACCTGATAGCCCTGCAGCACCACGTTGGAGAAGCCGCGGAACGCGTACATTCCGGCCAGCGTGGCGATGAACGGCGGGACGTGCACCTTGGCGATCCAGAAGCCCTGGAAGGTGCCGATGGCCAGGCCGATGGCCAGCATGGCCAGCGTGGCGATCCACATGTTGACGCCGGCCTTCATCATCACGCAGCCGATGGCGGCGGTAAAGCACACCACGGAGCCGACGGAGAGGTCGATGTTGCCGCCCGTCAGGATGCACAGCAGCATGCCGGAGGCCAGCACGAACACGTAGCCGTTCTGGGAAATCAGGTTGTTGATGTTGCCGGGAAACAGGGTTTTGCCGCCCGTCCGAATGGCGAAGAACGCGGTCACGATGACGAGGGCCAGAACCATGGTATACTTCTGGATGAAAAAGCTGATCCGGTTTGCTTTCATCGTCATGCACCCCTTCCTGACCTGAGTATGGCCGCCATGATGTTCTCCTGGGTCGCCTGGGAGGCCTTCATCTCGCCCACCATTTTGCCCTCGTTCATGATGTAGATCCGGTCGCTCATGCCGAGCACCTCGGGCAGTTCGGAGGAGATCATGATGACGGATTTGCCCGACGCCGCCAGGTCGTTGATGATGCAGTAGATCTCATACTTGGCGCCCACGTCGATGCCGCGAGTGGGCTCGTCCAGGATCATGATGTCCGGCTCGGCGAACATCCACTTGGCCAGCAACACCTTCTGCTGGTTGCCGCCGGAGAGGTTGCCCACCAGCTGCTCCACCGAGGGGGTCTTGATGCTCAGCTTGCCGCGATACTCCTCCGCCACCGCGTACTCACGGTCCTGGTCGATCACGGTGTGGCTGGCGATGCTGTCCAGGTTGGCCAGGGAGGTGTTCACCCGGATGGACTGGGAGAGCACCAGGCCGTTGCCCTTGCGGTCCTCCGTGACGTAGGCGATCTTGTGCCGGATGGCGTCGGACTCGCTCTTCTTCATCTTGACGTCCTTGCCGTCGATCTTCAGGCTTCCGGAGAAGTTCACACCGTAGGACTGGCCGAAAATCGACATGGCCAGCTCCGTGCGGCCCGCGCCCATCAGCCCGTAGATGCCCACGACCTCGCCTTTCCGGACGTTGATGGAGACGTCGTCCACCACCTTGCGCTCGGGATACAGGGGGTGATGCACCGTCCAGTGAGATACCTCCATCATGACGTCGCCGATCTTCACGCCCTCGCGCTTCGGGAATCGGTTGGTCATCTCACGGCCGACCATGCCCTTGATGATGCGCTCTTCGCTCACCGGCTCCGGACCGCGGTTGTCGATGGTCTCTATGGTGGTGCCGTCGCGAATGACGGTTATCTTGTCCGCAACGTAGGCGACCTCGTTGAGCTTGTGGGAAATGATGATCATGGTCATTCCCTGCTTCTTGAAGCCCAGCATCAGGTCCAGCAGCGCGCGGGAATCCTCCTCGTTCAGGGATGAGGTGGGCTCATCCAGAATCAGCAGCTTCGCCTGCTTGTCCAGCGCCTTGGCGATCTCCACCAGCTGCTGTTTCCGGTGCCGATGGTCTTGACCTGCACCTTGCTGCTCTCGGTCAGGCCCACCATCTTCAGGTACTTGTCGGCCTCGGAATAGGTGGTATTCCAATCGATCGCGAACTTGTGCCCGCGCTCGTTGCCCAGGTACATGTTTTCACCGATGGTCATTTCCGGCACCAGCGCAAGCTCCTGATGGATGATGACAATGCCCAGCTTTTCCGAATCCTTGATGGTTGAGAACTTGCAGACCTGCCCGTTGTAGACGATGTCACCCTCATAGGTGCCGTAGGGATAGATGCCGCTCAGCACGTTCATCAGCGTGGACTTGCCGGCGCCGTTTTCTCCCACCAGCGCATGAATC
>JAFWBZ010000163.1 GCA_017537105.1 Clostridia bacterium
AAGGTCGCTTGGGAAAGCGGCTTGCCATCCCTTCTTTTCGTGCGTGGAGGACGACGACACGGGTCCGTTCTCGCGTCATCAGATCAGCATGGATGCGCCCGGAAAGCTGTCCCTGTGGAACCAGTACGAGGCAAAGAAGACGTATGACATCCTCGACATGCCGAATGCCTGTGCGCATATCGCCCTGCCCGGACGGCGTTGAGATCGGCGGGGTGCTGTATGCGGATCGCTTTACGGAATATCGCCCGCTGTTCGATGCCGAAATCATTCCCTGCCGGGAACATAACTACAGGCTGATCTACGGCTATGACCTGTCCGCTGCGCCTTTGGGTCTGGATGCGGAAGCCTCCGGTACGCAGAACGACGGGACTGCCGCGGCCCCGGGTGAGGGCGGAAAGGCTCAGGCAGAAGCCTCCGTTTCGTCCTCCGTCAGCATCCTGTCAGCGTCGCCCCCGGAGACGGAGTCAGCCGTTTCCCCGGCGGCCTTTCACAGGGGTGATGTGCTGGAGGGCGGGTTTGAGGTGCTCGATGACGCTGTGACGGGCGGCATGAATCGCGTGTGGCACGTTCGCCACGCGGATACCGGCGCGGAGCTGGCGATGGTTCAGCCGCTCAGGCACAGCCCGAACGTTGCGGATACCCCGGCGGGCCGGCGCTTTGTCGACGCGCATGCGCTCTGGCAGGGGATCGACGCGCACCCCCAATGTCGTGGTTTGCCGCAGCGTCCGGACGCTTCAGGGCGTCCCGACCGCCTTCTGCGAGTGGATCAATGGAGCAAGCCTGAGGGAGTCCATACGGGACGGATCGCTCTATGAAGGCCCGGCGGAGGAGGTCGAATCGCGGCTGTTTGACATCGCCCGGCAGGCGGCACAGGCGCTGCGCCACGTCCACGGACAGGGTCTGGTGCACTGCGACGTGAAGCCGGGGAATCTGCTGATTTCCAGGGATCGCGCCGTCAGGCTGAATGATTTCGGGCTGGCCACGCGGTGCGCGAAGCAGGGCGAGGCGGAGCACAATGATCGCGCTCCGGGCTGCACCCCTGCCTACTGCCCGGCGGAACAGGCGCAGGGAAGGCCGCCGAAGCCGTGGAAGGACGAGTATGCCTGGGCGCTGACGGTGCTGGAGATGTACCTTGGCGAAAGGTGCTGGAGCACCGGCGCAGAGGCGAAGGAGGCCTTTGACGGGTATCCGTCCGCGTGCCGCGTGCCCCTGCCGGAGGACATGGCCAAGCTGCTTCGGCTCTGCCTGAAGTGGAAGGTCAACGACGGCTCGGTGGTGGTCAAAGAGCTGGAGAGGATGACCGTCAGCCATGCCGGGACAGCGGAGAAGCCCGCCTCCGCCGAGACGCAGGAGACTATGGCAACGGTGTCCGAAGAGCCGATGCCGCCGGAAGCGCCGAAGGCCCCCGCCGCAAAGCCGGACCCCCGCGAGGAATCGCCAAAGAAGAGCTTTTTCGCCCGGCTGTTCGGCAGGCGGAAAGGTCGTTGAGCGGCCGCGGGCATCCGCGGGGAGGAAGCAGGGGCGTCCGTGGTTTTGCGAGCGGGAAGACCAAAGCACCTTAGCGGGACATTCCCACACAAAAAGAGAGGCTGTCTCTATATGACCTCTTCAGGCCATTTTGAGACAGCCCATGTCATTTCAGGCGGATCACAGATCCTTGCCGCACTCCTGCATGACTTCTTTCAGGCGCTTGATGTAGTAGCGGTAGTTGTCGATGGAGGCCGACGGCGGCACCTGATGGTCAGCGCCGACGATATAGCCGCCCTGGCGCACGACGGGCAGTATGCGGTCGAACTCGCGGTCGATGGCCTCGGGACCCTCGGCAATGCGCAGCTTGTTGTAGCCGCCGATGATCTTGAGCGTGGGGAAGTTCTGACGCACCTTGACGATGTCCATGCCCGCGTTGACGTCCATCGGCAGGAAGCCGTCGACGCCGGCGTCCATGAAGCTATTGATCATCATCATGAAGTCGCCGTCGGTGTCCACGAAGATGTTGTGAACGCCGTGGGCGCGCATCATCGGGAACAGCTGACGGTAGTAGGCGCCGACGAACTCGTCGAACATGGCGTTGGAGATCATCGGGCCGTTCTTGCCGCTCAAATCCTCCATCATGTAGACGATGTCCGGCTGGATCAGGTCGAGTATCCTCGGCAGCTTCTCCATGTAAACCTTCAGCACATACTCGCAGATGTCGTGCAGAAGCTCCGGCTCCTCGTAGAAGGCGTAGAGGTGCGGCTCATTGCCCATGAGCTCGCGGGGCACCCAGAAGAAGCCCTCCAGATTCAGGCGGATGGAGTAGTCGCCGCGCTCGTGGGCCTCGCGCAGGTGGCCGTAGGCCTTGTCGATGGCCTCGTCGGAGAAGTGTTTGGCCAGCTCCTCCTCGCCATGGGCCTTCAGCCGCTCCCAATCCTCAAAGCCGGAGATGATGGGCTTGTACTCGATCTCGATTTCGCTGCCCGCGCGGCGGATGTTCTGCCGGCCGAAGATGTCCTGCTTGATGACGTGCTCCGGGGTCTCCTCGAGCACGATCTCTTCGAAGCGGCGGAAGGGCAGCACGAAGTGTACGCGGCGCACGGGATCGAAGCCAAAGTACTTCTCATATTCCATGACGCCCTCGCCCCACGATACGGGCAGGTACTTTTCGGAGTTGTCGTTTTCGCCCTTGCCGACGATGTCGTTGGTGATATCCTTTGCGCCGTCCGCGATCTCGGCGGGCATGCCCTCGCGCTTGAAGCGCTGGCAGGTCAGCACCCAGGGGTAGAAGGTCTCCTCGATGGCGCCGCTCTTCCGATCTCTGGAAATCCAGCGTCATTCGCTCCCGTTCTCTGAACGTCATGTGGATCTCATTCCTTTCGTCAAATATGGAGGGGCAGTTTACCTCAGACCCTCGATGGATTTCAGGTATTCGTCGAGCTCCGCCCTGCCGTCGAGGACGCCGATCTCGATGAGGTTCTCGAAGCGCCCGAAGGGGGCGAGTGTGCGCAAATCGCCATTGGTTCGGTTGGCCGCGCGGCCGCTCGGGCGGCAGGTGGAGGGCAGCATGCCCAGCGCATAGTCGCCGGAGCTCATGCACTTCCACTGGATCAAATACTTCAGCCAGTCGGTGTTGTAGCGGATGTACAACCCGAGCCCCAGCCGCTCGTTCCAGGCGGCACAGGCCGTGCGGTGCGCTTCGTCGCAGCCCAGCGTGAGCGCATGCAGATACTCCTCGTTGTTGTCGATGGGCGCGATCATGCGGGCGTAGTCGGGATCATTTTTGCGGGTGTGCTCGGAGAGCGGCATCTCATGGATCACCGGCGCGAACAGCTGCGTGCCCTCGTCGAGCACGGGATAGCCCAGGTTCATGTGGTAGAGCAACATGATCTGCTCGTCCGCAAAGCCCTGGTTTTCGATGGTGTCCCGGATGAAGAAGCGCTTTTCGCCCACATGGGCGCTGATCTCGCGGTGCAAAAGCAGATTTCGGCCGAAGAACGCGGCATCCCGGACGTCGGCCGAGAGCTTCAGCGTGCAGTCGTCGCCGTCCCAGACGCTGCCCCAGCTTACGTTCTCCGCGGGGATGTTCTTCAGATTGCCGTGCACATTGTGGTAGAATCCATCCTCCTCCACGGGGCCGCCAACGTTTGACAGGCCGGCGGTGTACAGGAAACCGGCGCCCAGGTTGTTGCGGTAGGCCATGCCCTGCTCCTCGGTGAGGAAGGGCGATGTGTAGCTCGCCTTGGTGACAAAGCTGAAGCGCACGCCCCTGTAGCTCATATCGAACAGGTCAAAGCCCTTGCTCTCGCTGACGAAAAAGCGCAGCCCGCCGGCAGGGTCGACCTCGTAGCCGCGAACCATCGCCGCCTTGCCGGAGGCGAACTGCATCGCCCGTATGCCGAAGCACTGGCCGATGTCGCCCACGCGCGCCAGATATTCCCGACGGGTCAGCGACTGCCCGTAGATGTCAGGCATACATACCCCTCCCATGTTAACTTTTGCAGCCATTTTAACACGTCCGCGCGCTTTCGTCAATAGCGGTGCGGGCAGGTTTGTAACTGCCGCCGCCGTCGAATGTGCAGACCGCTGCATTTATTGGTCGGCATAATGCGTTCTCTGACTAAAATGCGAAGAAATGCTTGACAGATGCGCGCACACTTTGGTATAATGAACGGGACAAGAATGTGAACGTTCACATTGGAATTGAATACGGGAGGCGAGCATCAGCATGAGCGGAAAGACGAGCTGGTACATCGTGGACGGCTACCGGCCGCCGGAGGGGCCGGGGCAGTGCGCATATGAGGGGCACGAATGCATCATGATACTGAATTGTAACGAGCAGGATGCGCACTGTCTGATCGACGTGTACTATGAGGACAGGGAACCGGTGCTGGGGATACCGTTTACAGCGCCGGCGCAGCGGATCAGCGCGTTCCGGTCGAACGATCGAAAGGTGTTCGGGGACGTGGCACTGGGGGTGAACGTGCAGTATTCACTGAGAATCCGCAGCGACATCGGAGTGATCGTGCAGTACGGGCGCGCGGACGTGTCCCAGCCGAACCTGGCGTACCTCGCCACGCTGGGCCACGCGGAGTAGAAACGGGATCACACCGGGCAGGATCCGGGCACAGAAAGGGGAGGCTGAGGATGAAAAAAGCATGTATACCCCTCAGTGAATTCGAGATGCGGATCGCGGGGATTCGCAAGGCGATGGAGGCGCGCGACCTGGACGCGTTTTTCGTCTACGGAGACGAATACAGGAAGGAGAACCTGCGGTACGTGAGCAACTACTGGCCGCTGTTTGAGCGGGGCGGCATGCTGATGGGGCGCGAGGGCTCGCCCATCGTGCTGTGCGCGCCGGAGGGAGAGCAGGTGGCGCGGGAGATGAGCGCGTGGCCGGATGTGCGGCTGCTGCCTGACTTTCTGTGTGTGACGGTGCCGGACGAGATCGACTATCCGCTGGCGACGTACACGAGCTTTGGGAAGCTGGCGGAGGAGCTCCGGGCCGGAGGGCCGCTGAGGCGGCTGGGCGTCGCGGGGCTTCAGGATATGGCAGGACCGCTGACGCGGAGCGTTGAGGCGGCTTTCGGCTGCGAGATCGTGGACTGCGCAGACGTGCTGTACGAGCTGAGAAAGACGAAATCGGCCAACGAGATCGCGTGCCTGAAGGAGGCGGCGCGGATCGCCGAATGCGGCTTCCGGGCGATGATGGCGGAGGATCTGATCGGCAAGAGCGAGCGCTATGCGGCGGGCATCGCCGAGGGAGAAGCGCGCCGACAGGGCGCGGAGGCGGTGATCTTCACGGTGTTCGGTTCGGGCGAGCGGTCGGCGAAGATCATCGGGCGGCCGGAGGAGAAGATCATCGAGGACGGCGACATCATCATGTGCGCTCTGGCGATACAGTATGAGGGGTACGTATCGACGTGCGAGATACCGTTTGCGGTGGGGAACTACTCCGCGGAGACGAAGCGCGTGATCGACGTGCTGGTGCACGCGAGCGCGGCGGGATATCCGCATCTGAAGGCGGGCGTACCGATGAAGCAGTTTGTGCGCGCGGTGCGCGACTACTTCCGCGAGGCGGGGCTGTCGGAATACGACGTCTATCCGCCGCTGCACGGCATCGGTTGCGCGGAGGCTGAGAGCCCCTATCCGGATGAGAACACGGAGGCGGTGTTCGAGGCAGGGATGTGCGTGAACACGGACATCAGCCTGTTCGGCCTGCCGGGCGGCTCGAACCGCATCGAGGAGGGCTTTGTGATCACGGAGGACGGCGCCGAAACGCTGTTCCCCTTCATGCGCAAATACTACGAGGACTGGCTCAGGGACAACGCCTAGAGTATGTTTCCAAATCCTCCACCATGCATTTTGGCGGATTGAGCTGCATTTCCGCGTCGGTTTTCTCGGGCGCAGCACCGCAGAACCTCTGGAGAATCGCCTTGGACTGCAGCCCGATCCTCCCGAAATTGCACAGGTCTCAATTGGGAGGAACACTCTGACCGGACGGCGGGGGGGACCGATATGGCGACCATCAACGATGTGGCGAAGCTGGCCGGGGTATCGCGCATGACGGTGTCCCGCGCGCTCAACGGCACGGGGCCGATTCGGCCGGAGACGCGGGCGCGCATCGAGGCGGCGATTCGACAGCTGAATTACCGGCCGAATCTGGTGGCGAAGTCGCTGGTGACGCGCCGGAGCTGCACGATCGCCTATGTGATGGTGAACATATCGGATCCCTTCCACAACATGGTGAGCCGGGGCATCGAATCGGTGGCCTATGGCCGCAGGTATACGGCCATGATGTGCGATACGCACGTGCCGGGCCGGGCCAGGGACTACATCGAAATGTTTCTGGATAACAGGCTGGGGGGCTGTGTGTTCCACCACCTGGCCATCGATCGATCCCAGGTGGAGCTTCTGACCGGGGGCGGTGTGCAGTGCGTGCTGATGGACAACGAGACGGATCTCGAAGGTGTCAGCGCGGTGGATACGGACAACCGGCTGGGCGGCGCGCTGGCGGCGGAGTACCTGATCGCGCGGGGGTACCGGCGGATCGGCTGTGTGCACGGAGTGCTCGAACGGCCCGGGACATCGGGTGAGGACATCCCCTATGAGGACACGTTTCAGTTCCGGATCTGGCGGGAGCGCACCCGGGGCTTTCTGGATGCCATGTCAGGGCACGGGCTCGAACCGGCGGGGCTCTTTTCGGGCAACGGGCGCTACGACCGCATGACGCAGCTGTCGGGGGAGATCGTATCGGCGCTGCTCGGCATGAAGGACCGGCCGACGGCGCTGTACTGCGAGAACGATATCATGGCCATCGCCATGCTGAAGGCGCTGAGCGCGCGGGGGCTGCGGGTGCCGGCGGACGTGGCACTGATCGGGCACGACGGCCTGGATCTGTGCGGCATGGTGACGCCCTGCGTCACCACCGTGGCGCAGCCCAGGTTTGAGATGGGCCGGATGGCTGCGCAGCTGCTGATCGAGCAGATCGAGAACGGCTGCGCACCGCGCCGAGTCGTGCTGAAGCCCGTCATACAGGCCGGCGAGACGGCGTGAAACCGCCCGCGGCCGTTGCGCGTCGGCGCCGGGCTGCGCGTGTACGAGGGCTCCAAGGGTTTTGTGACAGAACCAAACCGGCATTGAATATTCTTCCCAGCCTGATGTTGACAAAATTGTTCAAGCTGGGTATAATTAATCATCATTGTTATTAACAGGATGCGCACCGGCGGGCAAGGCCACTGCAGGACGCATGTCGGCTGAGAGCCGGGCATCGCGCGGCTGCGATCCGCGGCCGGCTGGCCCGGAGCGATGAGACGGAAAGGGATGAGCGATTTGGGCGGAAGCGAGAACATACTGGTCCTCGACAAGATCAACAAGAGCTTTCCGGGCGTCCATGCGCTGAAGGACATGAGCTTCTCCGTGCGCAAGGGAGAGGTTCATGCGATCTGCGGCGAGAACGGCGCGGGCAAGTCAACGCTCATGAAGGTGGTTACGGGCGTCTATCGCCAGGATTCGGGCGACATCTATGTCGAAGGCAAGAAGGTCGACATCAAGGGCCCGGACGACGCCTTCGACCAGGGCATCGCCATCATGTACCAGGAGACGTCGCTGTTCAACGAGATGACGATCCTGGAGAACATGTTTCTGAATCACGAGAT
This sequence comes from Clostridia bacterium, assembly GCA_017537105.1. GTDB lineage: Bacteria > Bacillota > Clostridia > Christensenellales > Aristaeellaceae > UBA2862. The sequence goes on from JAFWBZ010000163.1 coordinate 7,632, forward strand.
CACGAAGAAGATCGGACCATTGACCGTGCTGGACTACCGCGCAATGGAGGATCGCGTCAACGCGATATTCACGAAGATGAACGTGCGGCTCAATCTGCACGAAAAGGTCAGAAACATCGGCATGGCCGCCAAGCAGCTGGTCGAAATCGCCAAGGCGCTGACGTTCAATTCCCGCGTGCTGATCATGGATGAGCCCACGGCCTCGCTGACTGACCGCGAGGTGACGGCGCTGTTTGAGATCATCCGCAACCTGCGCGCCGAGGGCGTCTCGATCGTCTACATCTCCCACCGCCTCGAGGAGATCTTCGAGATCTGCGACCGCGTGACGGTCATCCGCGACGGCGAGTTCATCTCCTGCATGGACGTAAAGGAGACGACGAAGGACAGGCTCGTGGCGGACATGGTCGGCCGCGAGGTGACCTCCTATTATCCCAAGACGGACGTGCCCATCGGGGACGTGGCCTTCAAGATCGAGCACATCGAGCAGGGCGCGCTTTTGCACGACATCAGCCTCGAGGTGCGCCGGGGCGAGATCGTCGGTCTCAGCGGCCTGGCGGGCGCCGGCCGCACGGAGCTGGCCGAGGCCATCTGCGGGCTGACAAAGATCGACTCCGGCCGGATCCGCATCGATGGGCAGGAGACGAAGATCGCCAACTATCGCGAGGCGATGGCAAAGGGCATCGTGTATGTTTCTGAGGACCGCGGCAAATACGGTCTGGTGCTCGGCATGGACATCAAGCGCAACGTCTCGCTTCCGCAGCTGCACACCATCGCCACCGGCGGCAGGATCGATTTCGAGCAGGAGCGCAAGCTCGGACAGGAGGCCATCCGCGAATTCGAGATCAAGGCGCCCAACGAGGATTTCATCGTCGAGAACCTGTCCGGCGGCAACCAGCAGAAGGTTTCCGTCGCACGGGCCACTGCGCTCCGGCCCAAGCTGATGATCCTGGACGAGCCGACCCGCGGTGTCGACGTCGGCGCCAAGGCCGAGATTCACCGCATCATCGGGCAGCTGGTCGAGCAGGGGTTGTCGATCCTCATGATCTCCTCTGAGCTTCCGGAGCTGCTCGGCATGTGCGACCGCATCTACGTCATGAACTCCGGACGCATCGTCGGTGAATTCGACCGGGAACACGCGACCCAGGAGGGCATCCTGAAGGTCGCGCTGGAAGCAAAGGATTAAGGGGGCCGGGAAACGCATGAACAACTCGCCTGCCAAAAAGAAACCCACGCTGACGACCGAGGGCTTCCTGGGCATACTGGTCATCGTCATCATGATCGCGCTGTACTTCGCGACCCATGGCAGCTTCTTTTCGGCCCAGAACCTCATCAACGTCGCGCGCGTGTGGTCCTACCTGTTCATCGCCGGCATCGGCATGACGATGATCATCATCACCGGCAACATCGATATCTCCTACGGCGCGGTCATATCCGTCATATCCATCGTGATGGCGGCCATCAGCAAGATCGACGATGCCATACCGTGGTATGTGTTCATCCCCGCGGGCATGGTCACCGGCGCGATACTGTGCGGCTTCAATGCGTGGATGATGGCGAAGTTCAGGATTCCTTCGATGGTCATCACGCTGGCGACGACGCAGATCTACTACGGCGCGCTGCTGCTGTTCCTGGAGGGCTCCATCTACAACCTGCGCTCGAACTGGACGTGGATCTACAACAAGGCGAATTACTTCAACGGCTATGTGCCGCTGCTGGTGATCATTGCCCTGGTGCTTTTGATCATCGCGGTGCTGTTCTTCCGCTACTCCAGATTTCTCAAAAAGCTCTACGCCATCGGCAACAACCGCCAGGGCGCCATCTACGCCGGCGTCAACGTGAACCGCACGCTGATCATCACCTACATGATCGGCGGCGCGCTGCTGGCGCTGAGCGCCACGCTGCTGGCCACCTCCGGCAAGCGCGTGACCTGCACGGTTGGCACCGGCGTCGAGATGAAGGTCATCGCGGCCACCGTGGTCGGCGGCACGAGCGCCATCGGCGGCTCGGGCAACGTGTACGGCACGGCGCTGGGCGCGCTGCTGCTGGCCATCATATCGCCCGCGCTGACCCAGCTGGGCATCGACACCAACTGGACGGACTTCTTCACCGGCGTCATCATCGTCTCGGCCATCATCGTCAGCGCGCTGAAGAACCTCGAAAAGCCCGCTGGCAAGAAGGCGTAAGGAGGGTCCGGCATGAAGAAAAAATTCAAGTTTACCTATAACTACGCGCGGGTCGCCATTTGCCTGGTGCTGTTCATCGCGTTTTTCATCCCGAACCACAAGTTCCTGAATCTCGATTCGCTGAAGCTGACGGTCGAGATCGCGATCATGGCGCTGCCGATGACGATGCTGATCATCATGGGCTGCATCGACTTCTCGCTGTGCACCATCGCCACGCTGTCGGCGGCGGTGGGCGGCATCGTGTACAACTACACCCATTCGGTGGTGCTGGGCCTGCTGGTCAGCCTGATGATCGGCGGCGCGTGCGGCGCGTTCAACGGCTTCATGGTGGCGCAGCTCAAGCTGCCCCCGCTGATCACGACGCTGGCGACCATGTACCTCTACAAGGGCATCGCCAAGGCCGCGACGCTGGGCTCCGGCTACGGCACCAACGTGGCCGAGACCCCCGTGGCGCACTTCCTGGGCGGCACGACGCTGATCATCCCCACGCAGCTGTGGCTGCTGATCATCCTCGCGACGGCGCTGCACATCGTGCTTTCGAAGACCGTGTATGGCCGCACGCTCTACGCCATCGGCCTCAATGAAAACGCCACCCGCTTCGCCGGCATCAACGTGACGCTGCTCAAGTTCCTGACCTACGTCATGGCGGGCGTGATCTTCTCCGTGGCCGGCCAGGTGCTGATGGGCCGCTTCTCCACCGTGCAGTACGACTCGGCGGACAGCTACCAGATGCGCGTGATCATCGTGTGCGTGCTGGGCGGCGCGAACATGAACGGCGGCCGCGGCACCATCGGCGGCACGCTGCTGGGCACCGCGGTATTGACGCTTCTGATCAGCGGCATGAACGGCGTTGCGCTGCCGGATACGCAGCAGAAGATCGTATTGGGCATGGTGCTCCTGATCAGCCTGATCTCCTTCCAGCTGATCGCGGAACACGATCTCAAGGCCAAGGGCAAGGCGCGCATGGAGGCCGCCAAGAAGGCCGGATATACAGAAATCTATGTACCGGCCCAAAATCTGCCCCAGGCAGTATTGATTTCGGGAGTGAATATTTACGGAGTAGGAAGCCTGCAGGAGCTGTTTTTAGCCCT
>JAFWBZ010000164.1 GCA_017537105.1 Clostridia bacterium
CAAGGCTGAGCAGTGCACCCGCAATGAAAAGGGCATCCTGGTGCCCCCGCCGCTGCGCTTCGACATCCTGGACGAGGTCTCCCGTCGTCTGCCCGGCTTCCCGATCGTGCTGCACGGCTCTTCCTCCGTGCCGCAGGAGTTCGTGAAGACCATCAACCAGTACGGCGGCAAGATGCCCGACGCCGTCGGCATCCCCGAGGAGGAGCTGCGCCAGGCGGCCCGCGGCGCGGTCTGCAAGATCAACATCGACTCTGACCTGCGCCTGGCCATGACCGCCTGCATCCGCGAGCACTTCGCGGAGCATCCGGATCACTTCGATCCCCGCCAGTACCTGAAGCCCGCCCGCATCGCCATCAAGAACATGGTGGAGCACAAGCTGGTGGACGTTCTGGGCTGCGACGGCAAGGCCTGATCGAACACCGCTGCGCGCATAGCGCAGCAGACCTCCGGCCCTTTGTGCGTTGAATGAGCGCGCAAAGGGCCGGGTTTTCATTTGGATGACGAAGGGCGCCCGGCGCCGAAGCACAAAGGATCGCCATGAGCAGGAAAAAGAAGCGGAGCAGGGACAGCTGGCGGCAAGCGTCGCCGCACATCGACGGACAGGACTGGCTGCGCGCGCTGGGACTTACACTGGCGCTCGCCGCCTTCGCGTGTGCCGCGGCGTTCCTCGCGCCCCTGGTGGAGCCGCCGGAGGCCGATCTGCCCGTCGTCATCAGCCGCGTGATGAGCTCCAATCCCGCCGCCTGCTTCAGCGTGGAGGGACGGTACTACGATTGGTTGGAGCTCACAAATCTCTCTGGCGAGCCCGTCAGCCTGAAGGGCTGGCGGCTGACCAAGACCGCCGATCTGCGCGGAGGATACGTCTTTGACGAGCTCGCGTTGCAGCCGGGTGAGGCGCGGATCGTCTACTGCGACGACCCGCCCGAAAACTACGAAGGAAGCGAATGCTTTTCCGGCTTCCGGCTTTCCGCCGACGGGGAGCTGCTGACGCTCGCCGACGCCCGGCAGCGCTTTGCCTCGCTGACCGTTCCTCAGCTGGCGCGCACCGACATCTACCAGCGGCGGGAGGACGGGACCTACCGCGCGGTTCCGCTGGCGGAATCCCTGGGAGGCGACGAGCGCTTTCTCCGCTCGCTGCGTCCCGACTATGACCCCGCAGGGCTGATGATCAGCGAAGTCATGCCCGTCAACCGCACGATCCTCCGGGACGCAGACGGCGACTTTTCCGACTGGATCGAGCTGTACAACGCCGGCGAACGGGCCGTGGATTTGACGGGATATGCGCTCTCGGACAATGACTCCGACCATCTGAAGTGGCCCTTCCCCTCCCGCGTCGTGCAGCCCGGCGAGCGCCTCGTACTGTTCGCCTCCGGCAAGGACCGCTGCGCGGAAGGTGAGGAGCTGCATGCCAATTTCAGGCTCTCCGGCGACGGTGAGGCGCTCCGGCTGTACGATGCCGGGGGCCGCGCGATCTCCTGGGTGGAATACGGGGCGGTTTCCGCGGACGTGTCCCTCTCCCGGAATGAAAGGGGAGAAATCGTGCAGGATCTTCCGCCCTCTCCGGGGCAGGAGAACACCGGGCTTGGCGCGCAGAGCGCCGCCTCGGCCGTCTCCGTCAACGACCTCGGGCTCTACATCAACGAGGTCCTGACCTCCGGCGAGGGGGAGGACTGGCTGGAGCTCGCGAACACCTCCGGACAGGAGATCGACTTGTCCGGCATGGGCTTGTCCGACGATCCCGCCCATCCCCGCAAGTGGCGGTTCCCAGCGGGCGCGCGCATCGCCGCCGGAGGCTACGTCGTGGTGACATTGGCCGGCGGCGAGGCGGATTCGCCGTCGATTGCGGAGGACAGGACCCCGGCGGATTATGTTGCCGACTTCGCGCTGTCCGCGGGAGAGACGGCGTGCCTCTCCATGCCGGACGGCAAGCTGATCGACTTCATCAGGACGCAGGAATTGCGCCGGGATGTCAGCATGGGCCGGGTCGAGGGGGTTGACCGCTATCGCTGCTTTGCCGAACCCACGCCCGGCCGGCCCAACGCCGCTACGTCCTATGAGAAGGTCGCGCGGGAAATCTCCTTTTCGGTTCCGCCGGGGATCGTTCGGGAGGACCGCATCGAGCTCGCGCTGACCTCCGATGCAGACGTGGACATCTACTACACCACGGACGGTTCCCAGCCCACGAAAGCCTCCAAGCTGTACGACCGTCCCATCGCGCTCAGCAAAAACACCTGCATTCGCGCCATCGCCTGGCGGGACGGCGTGCTGCAGTCGGAGGAGGCCCTCGCCAGCTACATCTTCGGGCAGCACAGCCTGCGGCTGGTGTGCGTCACCGGCAATCCCGGCCAGCTGACCGGCTCCGAAGGCATGCTGAACACCGGTGCGCGAAAAAAGGGCTGCGGCGTATTCGTCGAAATCTACGAGCCCGACGGCACGCGGCAGATCGCCCAGAGCTGCTTTTTCATCCTCAGCGGCCACCAGAGCCGCACCCATTTCGGGCAGAAGTCCTTCCGTCTGACCGCCAAGCGCGCCTATGGGGATACCCGCTTCCGCGCCGCGCTGTTCTCCAATCGGGATTACGACGAGTACAAGTCCATCGTGGTGCGGGCCGGCGGACAGGACGTCATGCAGACCAAGATGCGCGACTCCATACTGACGTCCCTCGCCGCCGATACCCGCGTACTCTATCAGGAGACGGAGCCCTGCGTGGTGTACGTCAACGGCAGGTACTGGGGGCTGTACAACCTGCGCGAGCGCATCGACACCCACTCCATTTGCCAGTTTGAGGGTTGGAGCAATCCGGACGGCGTCACGCTCGGCGAGAGCACCGGCAACGCCAGCTATCGCAGGATGCTCAGTTGGGTCGCCGAGCACGACCTTTCGAACGAGGCCAACCTTGCGGAGCTGCGCAAGGTCGTGGACGTCGAAAACTATCTGGACTACGTGGCGCTGGAGATGTACACCTGCAACCAGGACCTGAACAACATCCGCTACTATCGCTCCGCCGACGAGGATCCGCGCTGGAAGTGGGCGCTGTTCGACCTCGATCTGAGCTTCCAGATCGATCGCAACAACGTGAAGGACTGGCTGCGCGAATCGAAGGTCGGCACCGTTACCTCCCAGGACGCCACGCTGTTCTGCAAGCTGATGAAAAACAGCAGCCTGCGCGATGCGTTCCTGACCCGCATGGGGCAGCTGCTGGCCACGACCTTCTCCGCAGACAACGTCTTGGGCAAGATCCGGGCGCGGTACGACCTGATTCAGGAGGAGATGGCCCTGAACTGCAAGCGCTGGGACTGGAGCACGGGAACCTGGAACCGCTACGTGAAGTCCATGGCGAAGTACGCCAGTGAGCGTCCTGTCAAGCTGGCCGGCTACCTGCAGGATGCCTTCGGGCTCTCCGACGCACAGGCCCGAAAGTACTTCGGCGATCTGATCGCCTGACGCAAACGATGCCGCGCTGCGACCCGCAAGGGCCGCTGGCGCGGCATCGTTTGTTTCCGTATGATTTGCCTCCGTCAATATCTCCGCTCTCCGCCGACGAAGGTGGAGACGACGTGAAACCCTTCGTCCATAAGCACGAGATCGGCGTCCTTTCCCGCCTCAATGGAGCCCTTGCGGTCATCGACGCCGATGGCCCGCGCCGGAATCAGCGAGGCCATGTTCACCGCCCGCCATACCGGTACGTCGGCGTTTCGCAGGAGATTTCGCACCGCCCGGTCCAGCGTCAGGGCGCTGCCGGCGATGGTGCCGTCCGGAAAGCGGCAGCGGATGCCGTCCACGATCACCTTCACGCCCAGCTGGTCGTGCTCGCCGTCGGGAAGGCCGGCCGCCTGGATGGAGTCCGTGATCAGCACCAGGTGTTCGGGCTTCAGCCTTGCCATCACGGAGAACAGCATCGGGCTCACGTGGAAGGTGTCGCAGATCAATTCGCAGTACACCCTGTCGTCGCTCAGCGCGGCCCCGATCACCCCCGGCTCCCGATGGTTCAGCGGCGGCATGGCGTTGAAGGTGTGGGTCACGTGGCGAATGCCCGCCTCGATGCCCGCCGCCGCCTGCGCTGCGGTGGCGTTGGTGTGTCCCATGGAGAGCGCCACGCCGATCTCACGCGCCTGCCGGATGAATTCCAGCGCGCCGTCCACCTCCGGGGCGACGGTCATCAGCCGCACCACGTCCGACCAGGGGCGGAGCTTTTCGATGTCCGGCCTTTGGATGGACGCGCCGTCCTGAGCGCCCTTCCTCGCGGGGCTGATGAACGGCCCCTCCGCATGCGCGCCCAGCACCTCCGCACCCCGCCAGCCCGGCTGTCGGCTCTCGCGCTGCGCCTCCCGAATGACGGCGAAGCAGCGCTCCAGCGCCGGCCAGGGCAGCGTCATCGTGGTGGGCAGCCACGCGGTCACGCCCTGCTTCAGCTTCTCCTCGGACAGCTGCCGTATGTCCTCCGCGCTGCCCCGGGACGCGTCCAGGCCCTTGTAACCGTGGCAGTGCACGTCGATCAGCCCCGGCGTCACCCACCCGCCACGGGCGTCGATGATCTCCGCGCCCTCCGGCGGCCGGTCGGCAATGGCACCGATGCTCCGTTCAAACGCCAGCGCCTTTCCATCCAGGATGCCGTCCTTCAACAGGATTCTGCCGTTGACGATGCACTTCATACGCCGCGCCCCCATCCGATGTAGTGTCTCCATTCTACCACGCCCCGCCCTCCGTTTCAAGGCGTTTTCCTCATCTCCTGCACCGAAGGCGCGGTGCGCCACACCACAAGCTGTTCAAACACGCCGTCTGGCATCGTCAGCTCCGCCGCAAGGGCACTGCCCCGCCACTTCAGGCCGTCCGAGGTCTGCTCGATGTTCAGGCGAAGCGGGTGCCGCCACAGCCGCCACAGCGTCAGCCCCGCCGCCGATGAAAACGCGATGGCGATGATCGCCGTCACCGCCACCAGTACCCTTCCCCCTCGCCGCATAACACTACCCCTTTCCACAGCGATAACACTTATTATGACCCTCCGGAACGGTTCATGCGCGGTTCCCCGCCGGCCCAGGGCGGGAGTTTACGCGACCGCATCCTGAAATTTTCCGCAGCGATGCGGGCGGGGCAGGAATTTGCAATCCCACGGTCGAATAATCCAGCGACGAACGCACAGGGAGGACTATTTATGAACGCCGAGCGCGATGCGGACATCCTCGAGAAAAATGTGGACTCCAAGCGAGTCTTCGACGGCATCATACTGCACATCGACCATCTGACCAACGAGCTGCCCAACGGCCACCTCGCCCAGCGCGAGGTCGCCCGGCACATCGGCGCCTCCGCCGTCATCCCCGTGGACGGCGAGGGCAACGTCTGGCTGGTGCGGCAGTTTCGCGCATGCATCGACCAGGTGCTGCTGGAGATTCCCGCGGGCAAGCTGGATTACAAGGGTGAGGACCGGCTCGAGGCCGCCCGGCGCGAGCTCCGCGAGGAGACGGGTCTGACCGCCGGCAGCTGGCAGCACCTTGCGGACATCTACACCACCCCCGGCTTCAGCGACGAGCGGATTTCGCTCTACCTGGCCCGGGACCTGGAGCGCGGGGAAAGCCAGCCGGACGAGGACGAATTCCTGAACGTCGTCCGCGTTCCCCTGGCCGAAATCGTCGCCGCCGTCATGCGCGGCGAAATCACCGACGCGAAGACCGTCTGTGCCGTGCTCATGGCGGAGAAATACTGCAAATAGCACCTGAGGCGGCGCGGCACCCTTCCGTGCGCAGCGCCGCCTCCGCGAGGTAATTATGCTGAACGCAGAAACCCTGATCTACATGCCCGAGCTGAAGACGCCCCGGCTGCGGCTGCGCAGGCTGACGATGCGCGACGCGGGAGACATCTACCGCTACAGCAGGGACCCGGAAGTCGCCCGCCACGTGCTCTGGGATGCGCACCGCTCCATCGGCGACAGCCGCGCCTACCTGCGCTACATGCTGCACCGCTATCGCACCCACGAGCCTGCCAGCTGGGGCATCGAAGAGCTTTCCACGGGCAGGATCATCGGCACCATCGGCTTCATGTGGATCCAGCAGGATAACGCCGCCGCCGAGGTCGGCTACTCCCTCGCCCGGGACTGCTGGAATCGCGGCTTCATGACGGAAGCCCTCGGCGCCGTGATCCAATACGGCTTCGACTTCATGAATCTCAACCGCATCGAGGCGCAGCATGAGACCACCAATCCCGCCTCCGGCGCGGTGATGCGCAAGTGCCATATGTGCAAGGAGGGCACCCTGCGCAGCCGCCTGTTCAACAAGGGGAAGTACGTGGATGTGGACCTGTACGCCATTCTGCGCAGGGACTTCAACCGCCTCGGGCTGAGAAAATGGTAAATCGAAACAGTGCCATTGCAAAATTATCATTAAATCCGGCGTAATTACGTTGACAAATGCAGGATCGATAGTATAATAAATTCAAAATAAATGATCGATAGAGGCGCGGAATTCATCAGTATCGCCGTCGAGCTCCTCCGGGGGCCGCGACGCGGCGCGAAAGGGGCTTCCGCCGAAATCCGACCGTCCCCGGAGGGACGCCGGGTTGGGGGATCGCAGAACATGCGGTTCACTGTCACAAAGCAATTTGTGGAGCGCTATCTCTGATTCATAGACATCCCGTTTTCTGCGGTGATTGTTTAGCGACCGGAGCATAGAACTTCGGTCGTTTGTTTTTGTCCCCGGCCCCGGGCGGGCCGTGCGCCTTCGCCCGCGAGGCAATCCGCGGCGCCCCGTGTGCCGCAGCATCAGAAATGGAGGAAAGAATCATGAAGAGAATCGTCATTGCACTGTTGGCCCTGGCCATGCTGCTCTCCGCCTGCGCCCTCGCCGAGGGCACGTTCCGCGTCGGCATGGAGTGCGACTATCCCCCGTTCAACTGGACCCAGGTCGAGGCGGATGAGAACAGCGTTCCCATCGAGGGCGGCATGGGCTATGCCGGTGGCTACGACGTGGAGATCGCCAAGCAGATCGCCGCGGGCCTGGACAAGGAGCTGGTGGTGGTCAAGGTCGAGTGGGACGGCCTCATCCAGAAGCTCAACGCCGGCCAGATCGACGCAGTCATCGCGGGCATGTCCCCCACCGCCGAGCGCAAGATCACTGTGGACTTCACCGACGCCTACTACAACAGCGACCTGGTGATCGTGGTCCGCAAAGACAGCGCGTACGCCGACGCCACCACGCTCGCCGACTTCGCGGGCGCGAAGATCACCGGCCAGCTGAACACCTTCCACTACACCGTGATCGACCAGATTCCGGACGTGCAGAAGATGCCCGCCATGGACACCTTCCCCACCATGACCGTGGCGCTGACCTCCGGCGCCATCGACGGCTACATCTCCGAGCGGCCCGGCGCCGTGTCCGCCGTGGCCTCCAACGACCAGCTCGCCTTCGTGGTCTTCGAGAACGGCTTTGAGGCCTCCGAGGAGGATACCTCCATTGCGGTCGCCCTCAAGCAGGGCCAGCCGGAGCTGATCGAGCAGATCAACGGCATCCTGGCCGGCATCGATTCCGACGCGCGCAACGCGTTGATGGACGCGGCCGTGCTGAACCAGCCGATCTCGGCGGAATAACACACCCGCGTTCCGACGCGGAAGGCATCCTGACACCGCGCAGGGGCGACAGCTGCATGCCGCCCCTGCGATTGGCGTTTGGAAAGGCTTTTATTTCAATACACAGGATGTGATTCCATGCCCACCGCGCAATCCGGCTTCTTTGAATGGGTATTCTTCTTCATCAAGACCTACGGCACGCTGTTTTTGAAGGGTGCGGGCACGACGCTGCTGATCGCGCTGACAGGCACCCTCGTGGGCTTCATCATCGGCCTGGCCGTGGGCTATGTGCGCGCCATCCCCCGCGACAGGGAGGGCGGTGCCGTGCGCTATTGGCTTTTGAAGCTGGCGCGCACCCTGCTGGGCGTCTACATCGAGGTCTTCCGCTCCACGCCGATGATCGTGCAGTCGATGGTCATCTTCTACGGCGCGTCCTCGGTGCTGCACATCAACCTGCCGTATCTGCTGGCGGGCTTCATCATCGTATCCATCAACACCGGCGCCTACCTGTCTGAGATCGTCCGCGGCGGCATACAGTCCGTGGACCCCGGCCAGATGGAGGCCGCGCTGGCCATCGGCATGACCTACGGCCAGGCGATGCTCCACGTGGTGCTGCCCCAGGCCATCCGCAACATCCTGCCCGCGCTGGGCAACGAGTTTGTGGTCAACATCAAGGACACCTCGGTGCTGAATGTCATCTCGGTGACGGAGCTGTACTTCGTGTCGAAGTCCGCGGCGGGCACCTACTTCAAGTATTTTGAGGTGTTCTTCATCACGTCCGTGATCTACTTCGTGATGACCTTCACCGTCACGCGCTTCCTGCGTTGGGTGGAGAAGAAGATGGACGGCCCGCAGAACTACGCCGTGCACGGTTCCCAGACCGTCCCGGACGTGGAGATCGAGCTGAACGCGAAGGGAGGTGCCCTGAGTGAGTGAAGAAAATGCCGCCATTCTGCAGGTCCATCACCTGAGCAAGTCCTTCGGCGACCATGAGGTGCTGCGCGACGTGGACTTCGCCGTCTCCCGCGGAGAGGTCATCTCCATCATCGGCTCCAGCGGCTCGGGCAAATCCACGCTGCTGCGCTGCATGAACCTGCTGGAAAAGCCCACCAGCGGGGAGGTCCTGTTCCACGGAGAGAACATCCGCACACCCGGCTTCAACCTGCAGACCTACCGCGCCCGCGTGGGCATGGTGTTCCAGCAGTTCAACCTGTTTTCCAACATGACCGCGCTGGAAAACTGCGTGGTGTGCCAGATGAAGGTGCTGCACCGCTCCCGGGTACAGGCCCAGAACATCGCCATGGCGTTTTTGGAAAAGGTGGGCATGTCCGCCTATGTCAAGGCCAAGCCGAGGCAGCTGTACGGCGGCCAGAAGCAGCGCGTGGCCATCGCCCGCGCCCTGGCCATGAACCCGGAGGTATTGCTGTTTGACGAACCCACCAGCGCGCTCGACCCGGAGATGGTCGGCGAGGTGCTGGCCGTCATGAAGGACCTCGCCTCCTCCGGCCTGACCATGCTGGTGGTCACCCACGAGATGGGGTTTGCCCGGGACGTGTCCGACCGCGTGGTATTCATGGATGGCGGCGTCATCCTGGAGAGCGGCGACCCTGAGGTCCTGTTCACCCACCCCACCCAGGCCCGCACGCGGGACTTCCTCGCACGCATACTGGAGAATTGACGATCATACCAACGACGCACCGCCGCGAGAACTCGCGGCGGTGTGTTTTATCACCACAGGTGCGTCAGCGCCAGCAGCACCGCAGAGGCGATCAGCCAGGCCTTCGTCGTATCCCGACCGGTCCACAGTGTGCGCAGGGCGGCAAGGCTGCCCATAAAGAGCACCAGCACCAGCCAGCAACTCTGAAGGCGAAGGGGCGTAAAGCCGAACCGGCGCACGTACAATGCGAGCTTCGCCGCCGCGGTCACCGCCAGCAACCCGCTCTCGGCCATCAGCGCCATGCCCGTCCGTCTGGCCGCCGCATGCGCCCGGAGGCCGCCCTCCGCGCTCACGGCGGCCGCGCCAAGCAACGTGAAGTTGACCGCCATCACGCCGCAGAGCTCGAAGAAGCCCCTCCTCGCATACTGTGCGGCCGTGAATCGCTCGGGCAGCAGGCCGCGCAGCCCGTCGAACAGGTAGCTGCCCTGTACCGCGAAGAATACGGCATAGAGCGCCACGAACAGCCCCAGCAGCACCGGCCAGGCGCCGCCCGGCACCTGCCGCAGGGCGCCTATGCCGGCATCCAGCCGCTTGCGGAAATCCCCGACGCCCGCTTCCCGCCGTGTCCCGAATACCATGCCATACAGATAGGCACCCACGGGCAGACTCAGCAGGAAATAGATCGCCAGCCGCGCATCGAAGCCCCGGAGAGCATTCCATATTCCATCGGACAACTGCTGGAAGTTCGGATCGGCCTCCGCAAGCAGGGCCATCGAAACGCCCAGCAGGAACAGCGCGACGATCGCCGCTGCAACCACGCCCACCATCGCGGCAGGCGTAAAGCGTCTCCCCGCATCCCTCCGCCCCGAGGCTTTCAGCACCCTGAGGCGCAGGAAGAAGTGCCGAAGCGGCACGAGCACCGCGCCAAAGAGCGCATCCGCAGGAAGGTAGCGGCTGCTGCCGCCGGCCTCCAGCAGATGCCCCGAGCGAACGATCACCCAGTAAGCGCCGAAGCCATGGACAATCAGGGGAAACCAGCCCTCCCAGGCCCGCGCCCGGCCGAGTGCGCCGCACAGCAGCACGGTCCAGAGGCAGCCCAGCCATATCCAGCTCTCTCCGCGCCGCGGCACTTTCCGCGCGCTCAGCTCCACGCCCCCGCACAGCAGGGCGGCGAAGAGCACGATCCACTTCGTCCAGTGCTCCCCGGAATATGCCGCCACGACGTAGATATAGGCGATCACCGCCGACGCCGGCACACCCCATTGCTCCGCTCTCGTGGGCACAATGGCCGGAAGCAGCGGTCCCTCCTCCTCCATCAGCTCTTCATCGATGATGGGTTTTGCAGAATTGCTCTTCTCCATGTTCCACTGCCCCTTCCCTCGCTCTTTCACAGGGAAGTATAGCATCGTTTCTCGATATTGTCAATAGATAAATATCGAAATTCAATAATTTATTTTCTAATCGCATTGAATTCCTATTGAATTCACGTCGTTGAAGAGGGTTTGCCCGCTGTCGCCGGCACGCTGGCCTTCGAGACAGAAATTGCAACAAAAAGCGTCCCCCACGCCGGAAAACCGGCGCAAGGGACGCAACCATCTTATGCGGTTTTTGTGAACGTCAGTCCCAGGGGAAGCGATACTTGCCCTCCAGGCCCACCTCGGCGCGCACGGCGTTGATCTCGCCCTGCACAGATTCGTTGATCGGCACGCCGTCCTTGCGCGCCAGGCGGATCTCGTATTCCTTTTCGCCGGCGGTGTAGATGCGCTCGGCGCCCGGCATCCTGCGGGAGGCCCGCACGGCGCGGATGATGTCGCCGGCCTTCCTGCGGCAGATGTCCTCGCCCAGGAAGTGATCGGTGTCGATGGCGATGAAGAAGTGGCCCAGACGCGGGGAGCACTTTTCTCCGTTCTCGTCCACGCCGTTGAGCTGCTTCCCGAAGTAGCCGTCGGACAGCACCGCGGAGAGGAACTCCACGAACATCGCAAAGCCGTAGCCCTTGTAGCCGCCCAGCGCCTCGCCGATGCCGCCCACCGTGACCAGCGCCGCGGTATTCTGGCGAATGCGCTTCAGCGCCACGCCGGCATCGCCGGTCACGGGCTCGCCGTCCTCGCCGATGACCGTCCCGGGATGCACGTCCTCGCCGATGCGCTCGTAGTACTCGAACTTGCCGTTCTGGGTGATGGAGGTGGCGCAGTCGAAGTTGAAATCGAAGGGCTCGTCGGTGGGCACGCCCAGGGTGAAGGGGTTGGTGCCAAACATGCCCTCGGTGCCCCAGGTGGGCGCCACGGAGGGGCGCGCATTGGTGCCGGTCATGCCAATGCAGCCGGCCCTGGTGGCCATGGAGGTGTAGTAGCCCGCGATGCCGTAGTGGCAGGAATTGCGAGCCACCACCATGCCCATGCCATACTCCTTGGCCTTCCGGATGGCCAACTCCATGGACCGGTAGCCGATCACCTGGCCCATGCCGTCGTGGCCGTCCACCACGGCGGTGGTGGGCGTCTCCTTGATGATCTCATAGTTGGTCACGGCCTTCTGCACGCCGGACTTGATGCGATCCAGATAGATGGGCTTGAAGCGATTGACGTCGTGAGACTCGATGCCCCGGCGGTCGGACTCCAGCAGCACGTCAGTGCAGATCTTCGCTTCCTCCTCCGGAACGCCGTATTTCACAAATACCTCGGTGACAAAATCCGTGATGGTCTTCCAATCCACGATGGCCTTGGGCATTTCTTTCTTCCTCCTGCTCCCGTTTTTGTTTGAGTATTCCCGCGCCCAGAGGTGCCATGGGCTTGCATGGTCCCCCGGGCGGATTTGATGTTACCAGCCCAGATTGTCGATCAGGATGTACCCGGCATAGCCGCCGTACTCGCAATAGGCGAAGCGATCGTCCACGATATAGGCGTTGTGTACCTCGGCGCCCAGCGGCACGCGGGCAATGCGGGTCGAGCGCGTGTCGGGCAGCTGGCGAAGGGACGCATAGGACAGGCAGTTCACGATCACCGCGGTGCCGATGTTGGCGCTGGACTGGTAGGTGGAGCCGGTGCCGTCGTCCTCATAGGTTCCCCCGGAAATCCAGGAGAGGTTGCTGTTCAGGATATACCCATCCACGTCTCCGAACACGCAGTAGGAGAACCGGTCGTCCTGGTAGAACACGTTGGTCACGATGGCCCCCAGCGGCACGCGGGCGAGCATCTGCGAGCTGGTGTCCGGATAGGCGCGCAGAGACGCATAGCTGGTGCAGTTGATGATCTGGAAGTTGCCCAGATAATACTCATCGGGATATTCGTAGCCCACGGGACCCGCGATGAAGGACAGATTGGCGTTGGCGATGTAGCCGGCATTGCCGTCATACTCGCAGTAGGTGTACTTGTCGTCGTAGTAGTAGCAGTTGGTCACCACCGCGCCGGCGGGCACCCGGGCGACCTTGTTGGCATAGGAGGTCGGGCGATCCCGCATCGACGTGTAGGTCTTGACGTTGACGATCTCCATCGATCCCAGCAGGTTGGTGTAGTCCTGGTAGTAATAGGCCTGGACCGCGCCGGCCGGAATCGCCGCCGCCAGCAGCAGCACCAGAAGCAGGCAGAGCATTGTGCACAGTTTCTTCATGTAGTGTCCCTCCCCGAGCAGCATTTGATGTTGCCTCTATATTACGTGAAAAAGCGGCAAATGTCAATGCGGAAACGCCGCGCCGTTCAATACTTCAGGATCTTTGGCGCGAGTTTCGCCGCAACTTTGTACACCGGGTTCTCCAGCCGCCGCCTGACGCCGTCCAGCTCCTCCCGGATGGCGATGTGCTGGGGACAGTGCTGCTCGCATCGGCCGCACTTCACGCACAGTCCCGCGTTGCTGCGCACCTTCCGCAGCGTGGTGCACATCATGTACTCCCGCATGCCGGCGACCAGGTTCTCGGCGTAGCTGGTGTTGTAGGCGGCAAAGCAGGTGGGAATGTCCACGCCCTTGGGACAGGGCTGGCAGTAGCCGCAGCCTGTGCAGCCCACCCGGACGCCCTTCGCGAGGGCCTTCTGCACCCGTTCGTAGAGCTGAAGCGCATCCTCCCCCAGCGCATTCGGCAGGCTCTCCGAGGCGATGCGGCAGTTCTCCTCCACCTGGGCGACGTCGTTCATGCCCGAGAGGACCACCGTCACCTCCGGATGGTTCCAGATCCATCGCAGCCCCCAGTCAGCGGGGGATCGGGCGGGCTGCGCCAGCTCAAACTCCCGGCGCGCCTCCCGGGGAAGCCCGTTGACCAGCTTGCCGCCCCGAAGCGGCTCCATGATGACCACTGGCAGCCCCTTTTCATAAGCGTAGCGCAGCCCCTCGATGCCCGCCTGGTTGTGCTCGTCCATGTAGTTGAACTGGATCTGGCAGAAATCCCAGTCCCAGGCGTCGATCAGCGCCTTGAACTGGAGCGTGCCGCCGTGAAAGGAGAAGCCGATGTTGCGGATCTGTCCGCCGGCCTTCTTCTCCGCCACCCATTCCCGGATGCCCATGCCGCACAGCCGCTCGAAGCTGGCGGCGTCGTTGAGCATGTGCAGCAGGTAGTAGTCCACGTGGTCCGTCTTCAGCCGCTTCAACTCCTCCGCAAAGAACGCGTCAAAGTCCTGCGGCTTCTTCGCGCGATAGTGGGGAAGCTTGGTGGCGATGTTGATCTGATCCCGGCATTGGTACGCCTCGATGAAGTTGCCCAGGCAGACTTCGCTGCCGGGATAGATATAGGCGGTGTCGAAGTAGTTGACGCCGCGGTCCAGCGCCAGCTTCATCTCCCGGTTGGCCTTCTCCTGGTCGATGACGCCGCCCTTTCGGGTAAAGCGCATGCAGCCGAAGCCCAGCACCGAGAGCGGCTGTCCGTTTCGGGGATTGGTCCTGTATTGCATGATCGGTCTCCTCGTCACTTGGTCCATTTCTACGAAAACAGTGCCTCGCGCAGCTTTTCCGCGCTGCCCTCGAAGCGTATGCCGCACATGCCCGCGGCGACGGCGCCGTCCACGTTGGCCTGGACGTCGTCGACAAATACGCACTCCCCCGCCTCGAGCCCGTAGCGATCCAGCAGCCTGCGATAGATCTCCGGATCGGGCTTGACGCAGCGCTCGCAGGCGGAGACCACCGCGCCGTCAAAGAAGCGGCTGCAGGGAACGTCCTTCCAGTACTCCGGCTGGCGCAGGCTGGCGTTGGAGAGCAGATACACCCCCAGGCCCCTTCCCTTGCACTCCTGAATCAGCGCCTCCATGCCGGGGATGGCCTCGATGGGCCGCTCCCAGGCGAAGATCAGCCTGTGGGCCGCCGCATGCAGGCGCGCGGGAAGCGCGGGGAGCACCTGCGACTCCAGCTCCGCCTCGACCATCTCGCCCGAGTCCAGCTTTGCCCAGCCCTCCGCGCGAAAGATGATGTTCAGGAGCAGCTCCCGGTCCGTGGCATCGGCGATGCCCTCCCGCTCGACGAAATGCACGGGATCGTGGTTGATGAGGACGTTCCCCATGTCAAAAATGATGTTTTGCAACGCCGTCACCTCTCTTTTTTCGCCTTCCATTATAGCAGGAGGGGTGCAGGCTGTCCACCCAAATTCACGCAAAATCCGGGACTTCGTTAATCTTCGATGATGTCAA